>JAKAHW010000011.1:6279-14422 GCA_021825285.1 bacterium | reverse complement strand
AAAGAGTATTTAAGCAAGCTTTCTCCCCGCTCATATGAAAGACATGTCTCGAGCCTCCGAAAATTCTTTGCATATCTTAAAGATCAAGGCCTGGCTGATTCTTCACCTTTTGAAATCCAGCCTATTACCCAAACAACCACACCAACTGATCTTTGGAAGAAAAAGGAATTCAAAGAATATCTTTACAATCATGGTTCATCATATCTTACTATAAAGAACTATATCATTGACGTTCAGGGATTCATCAAATGGATGGAAGAAGCACTTGAAAAACCGGGGTTTGAAGTAATTACGCCTGAGCTTATCGAGGAATACAAACAAAGGCTTCTTGCTCTTAAAAAGTTCTCGCCAAGAAGTATCAATAGAAAGCTTTCTTCTATCAGAAAATATCTTTCATACGCCAAAGCAGAAGGGCTGGTGCCTGATGTAGAGGTTTTGGCAGTTATGCTTCACAAAAAACCAAAAGAGACAATGAGCCTTGACCAAATTACTCTTGAGAAAAAAGAGTCATACTCGCTTTTCCCTCCGGTCAGGCTTATCCAAAAAATTTTTAAGCCTTATGAAATTGCAGAGGATAAAATTGCTTCAAAGATAGCTGAAAAAATCCGGGAGAAAAAAGAAGAAACTCAACCTTCTAATTCAAGGTATGAAAAAATCCTGCACCAAATCAAAAACATCAAAAAGGAGTTTTATGCTCCCTATGATATCTCAACTGCCTCCTTTCCAATTCACAAAAAAATTTATCACCATGTAAGATACACACGCCCCAACTGGTACAAAAGGTATCACACATATTCATTTACTAACTATCTGCACTTTGGGGTCTTGGTAGTTTTTGCATCCGGTGTCGGCTACATAATTTTCCAAAACTTGTTTGTCGCTCCTCATAAGGAAAATAACTTGTTTGCGGCTGCTCCTTCGCGCGTCCTTTCTTTTCAGGGAAGACTAACGGACGCACAAAATAATCCTATTACCGCGGCTACTGACATCACTTTTGCAATTTACAATGCTGAAACAGGCAGTGTCTCTCTCTGGACAGAAACTCAAACCGCTATAACCCCTGACTCACAAGGCTTCTTTTCTGTTAATTTGGGGGCAACTACTCCAATTCCGGGCAATGTCTTCACAGATAACTCTAGTCTCTATCTTGGCATTGCTATAAATGGTACCCCCGAACTTGTTCCGCGGCAAAGACTGGCATCCGTTCCTTACGCCATAAATTCTGAAACCCTCCAGGGAATGGTTCCGATCACCGATTTAAATGCCGGGACATCAAATGTTTTACTCGCCCTTGACTCAACAGGTAAACTCACAATAGGAGGAAAAGCAAGTCCTACCTTTGAGGCAACCGGAGGCGAATTCAAACTTGCCGGTAAATCCTTGGTTTTGGCGACAAGCACAGGATCAAACGGAAATATAACCCTTGCACCGGATGGGTCCGGGAAAATTGACCTTCACTCCGCTCTTATTAATTCCGGCAACTCGGGGACTTTTCCGGGGGCAGTTGAGGTAAACGATAAATTTGTAGTTATTGCAACCGAATCGGCGGTAGCGGCTTTTATCTTAAACAACAATACAGCAGGCGGAGATATTTTCACAGCATCATCTTCAGGTGTCACCCGCTTCACGATTGCAAATGACGGACTACTAATTATGAAAAAATATACAACAGATGGCGGGCTTCTTTTTGCAAATTCAAAAGGCGAAGTCTATCAAACAGGAGGCGGCACGTCAAATAAATGTCTTTTAGGGGGCACTTTGCCTGTCTGGGGTTCTTGCGGAACCGGAGAAACGCCATTCTGGACACAAGGAACAGGTACAATTTACCAAGCAAATTTAACCCAAGATTTTCTTATCGGAGGAACAGCGACTTCAGGAGCCAAATTTTCCGTAACGAACGTTGCATCGGGAAGTCCGGTTGCATCCATTTCAGCAACTTCTACAGGAACCGGCATCTCTTTAAACGGAAACGGGACAATTCAAAGTCTTTTAAATTCGAACTTAACCATTGGCGGCAATACAACAGGCAATATAATTTTGAGTCCAAACAACGGACTCGGAAGTGTTGGGATAGGAACAACCACACCTATTGGGGTGCTAAACGTAAACGGGACAGCTCCGGGGAAAGCCCTGACAATTCTCAATGAAACTGGGGGAAACGATATTTTCACGGCATCTGCCGGCGGCAACACAAGGTTTGTAATAGCAAATAACGGAAATGTCGGAATAGGAAATTCCAGGCCTTCTTCTGCTCTTGATGTTTGGGGACTATCCGGAACTGCATCCGTCGCTTCCTTTTCAGGAAATACTTCATTTGCAGGACTTGTAATTGATAATAGCGGAACAGGAGATATTCTAACCGCTTCTTCAAGCGGAATGACTCGCCTCACACTAACTAACAACGGAAACTTGGGCATAGGGACAGCAACTCCGGGTGCACGGCTTCAAGTCGGGAATCAAGGTGACGGCTCTATTGCTCGCGCAAACTCATGGAACACTTTTTCAGACATCCGCTTCAAAGACAATATCAATGTAATTGGCGATGCATTAAATAAAGTGCTAGCATTAAATGGAGTCAGCTTTACATGGAGGAATTCCGGACTCCCGTCAATTGGATTTGTGGCTCAGGATGTAGAAAAAATCGTTCCCGAAATTGTCTCAACCGATGCTTTCGGCTTTAAGTCTCTTGATTATGGAAAGATAACGCCACTACTCGTCAATGCGATTCACGACCAGCAAAATCAAATTTCCTCTCTTATGTCCGGCGTTATCAACACCGGGACCGTGGTTGCTTCAGCTCTAAATATCACAACCGACTCAATTACCATAGCCGGACAAAGCCTTAAAGATTTTATTGTTCAAACCATAAACACTTCAAAAATTACCCTAATTTCTCCTTTGGTAGAAGCGGATCAAATTAGCACTAATTTTATATCTCCGCTAGCAGATAGCTCTGATATTTCCTTGAGCTTGAATGATTCAAAGCTTACAATTCACGAATCAAGAAATGCTTCAAGCTCTGCGGTTGCTGAATTTGATAACAAAGGAAATGCCACCCTTTCCGGTACACTTACAAGCTCAGGAGTAAACACTGGTGAAGCTACGGTTTCAAACCAATTATCAGTCAATAATTTGAGTGCCAATAACGCAACTGTGGCCGGAACTCTCCGTGCAGATAGGATTATAGCAAATAATATTGAAGGGCTTGATTCCCGCATAGCCTCAATAGCCGCGACATTTTCGAATCAAAACCAAAGCTCGGTTTCAGGGAATTTAAGTCTTCAGCCACTAACAACAAACTATCAACCAATAACTAATTTTGTAGACATCTCTTCTTTCTCTGCAAATTTTGCTACTTTTCACGAAGGACTTATAGCTTTCGGCCCCACGACTCTTGAACAACTGAGCGTGCTCGATTCTATTTCAATCGGAACAAATTTCACAATTAGCAGTAATTCAATAAATCTGCTAGGAGGAGACCTGGAAATTCAGCCGTTGAGGCAAGGCGGAGTTTCTTTCCTTGCCGGAGCGGTAAAAATCGAAGCTGACGGAAATTTGAAAGTGAATGAAAATGCCAAGTTTGCCAAGGATGTACAAGTTATGGGAACCCTTTCAGCAAACGTTATTTCTCCTCTGCCACAACAGGACTTAAATGTCACGCTTCCTGATTCAAGCCTTAATGTCCAGGACGGAACAGGCAATAAAGTACTTTCTATCAATCAAGTGGGTGATGTGACAGCATCCGGCTCCGGTACTTTTGGAAAATTGAACCTTTCGTTTGCTTCACCTGCCTATGCTTTAAATGACACCCAAGCTGTTGCAACCGGATCTGCAGGAACCGCAACCCTTAAAAAATACAGGACAGAAATAACTGTCTATAATCCCTTGATAACGAAAGACTCGCTTATCTATATAACGCCCGTCGGAACCACAACTTCCATTTTGTCTCTCTTAAGACAAACTCCCAACACTCTTTACACCCAAGGGTCATTTACTGTCGGAGCAAATTCAATTGCTGGGCAAGATATACAATTTAACTGGATGATAGTCAATTAGAGGTTATTGGACGAAAACGTTAAGGATATTTCCTCTGTCATCTGAAAACTTAAAGTCCCCAGAATCCTTTAAAGCAATTGGCAAAGTTGATTTTCCAACCTCTAGATTATAAGTCGCAATTGTATCCGAAACGCTTGTTTCAGTTATTACTACAGCTTTTGATGCGGTATTAATCAACAAAACATTGCTTCCTTTTCCCATCAAGAGAACTGCTTTCTGGGAAAACCCTTTATCTGAAAGAATTATAGGAAATGTCCCCGAATTTAAGACTTTTGGTTTTGTAGGAGTTTTGAGAGGACCATTTGGTGCAAGTGTCGGAAGAACTTTTTTTGGACCTGAAAGATTGGTATTCTTATTTAAAGACCAAACAAACTCGGCTATTAAAATTATAAAAAGCACAAGACCCAAAACTAAAAGTATTTCTTTTTTAATTTTATTTTCTTCGTTTTCCATACTAAAAGTTAACGGCAAGATTGCTGAACATTGAACCAAAATGTC
The DNA here is from genome assembly GCA_021825285.1 of bacterium. The sequence continues at coordinate 9,868 of JAKAHW010000011.1, read as the reverse complement.
GGATTTGTACAAGCACTATCAGCATACCAACCAGTAACATACGTTCCGCCTCCTCCGCATGTGGTTTGAGCGCTTGCAGGCCCTACTGAAGGACAATAGTTCATGAGACTGTTAGCGGTGCAAATTTTTGAAGCATCGAGCATGTAAAATCTTTGTTGCGGAGTGGAAGACCAAGGTGTGTTACAAACTTGAAAAGGAGGATAGCTCAAATTATATTGAATAGTTCCGTCACAATTATAATCCCAACCGCCATCCGACCTTGGAGTAGTGAAATTATTCGTCTGATGAGGAAAAGCATTTGCATCCGAATCAAGGCAATCATTGGTATTAGCATTAAAATAGGTATTTTGGACATAATTTGAAGTATCAATTCCACTACATATTGAACTTCCTCCTGTTGATTGTGCATAACCATCGTTATCATTATCAGGATAAAGAGTATGGCAAGAATCTGCCCCTTGAACATAGGTTACGTCAACTGCGGAAACGGGCCAACCCGCGGTAATAGTTACTCCTGTTGTCCCTGAGAATTGGTCTCCTCTATATATTTTAACTCCACTGTATTTCCCTGGAAGAGAGACGCCATATGCGTTATAAATCGTAGTGGAAGATGTGGTAACAAAACTAATAACGTAAACCGTTCCTGCCGTAACATTAACGGGAGTAGTAAGCGTTGCTTTTGTCCAAGTTGTATTCGACCCTATGCTACCAGATGCAAGTTGAGCACCTGTGTCCCGATTATAAAGATATACTGTTGCTCCGCCGGTTCCTCCGAAATAGCCCCAAAGCTCTGTGATCTGCCCATCATGAACGGGTGTAAATTCCCATCCAAAATTATATTGACCGGTAGACCAGATAGAAATAGGAGAACCGCTCTGCTGAATTGGGTTGTTAACAGGCGCAGGAGTAATTATATAAATTCCGCTTCCCGTATAGGAGGTGCCAACGCTGTTTGTGGCGAATCCAGTGTAATAAACCGTAGAACTTGAAGGGAGACTTGATACCGTTTGGGTCCAGACTCCTGTAGTTCCAGTAGTTGAAGCGCAGGTACCGTTCGAAAGCGACGGTGAGGTAGTAGTTTTTGACCAGCAAATTCCTCGACCCGTAATAGCTGCTCCCCCGTCTGATGTAATATTTGCTCCAAGCACTGCCGATGTCGCCGTAACACCAGAGCTGGTAGGACTTGTTATTATAGGAGCTGTTGCGCAGGGACTTGTGGAACCTGCTACGGGAGCAGAATCCCAGCTGCCTGAATCGTTTATTGCGCGAACCACATAAGCATAGCTTCTACCGCAAGCAAGAGATGTGTTGTGAAGAAATGGAGATGTAGCGCTTGTAGAAACAGTAGTTCCAGGGGTGCAGCCTGGAACAGCGATTCTATCACAATAATAAAGAGAGTAACTGTTTGCAGGCGGACCTGAAGGCAAAGACCAGGTAACTGTCGTGCTTGTTTGGCTAGTTGAGGAAACCGATGAAATCGTCGGTTGACATGGCCTTCCTGAATTATTGTCGCAATCATTTATACCGAGTTTTATACTGTCATACATCCAGGTATAATTTCCTGCCGAATCTTTCCAATAAACTCTTCCGTTAAATGTTTTATTACCTCCTACGCATTGAGGCCCAGCTGCCGGACTTCCCGTGTCGACATATCCATCATGGTCTGTGTCTTTAACCATGTTTCCCAAAGTCTGGTAAATATTTGGATTTGCAGGGTCACAGTCAATTCTTGATTCAGAACTGAATCTTCTTACATAATTTGTGGGAAGCGTCGATGAAAAGAGCTGCCCTATTATGGAACTATCCGCATATCCGTCTCCATCTGAATCCGGAACCCAAATCGGTCCTTTTGCAATTGAGGCGCCTCCAAACCTGACTATTGAACCGTTTTGAGATAAAACGCCGTACCCCACTTTTTTATTCGGACCAATTGTCAGAGTCTTACCTCCTGTAATAGTTAGGGTCGCTGTATTTGATAGACTGAACGCCCCATTTCCCATGTCCACACCGTCGGAATTGTATTGGAGCTGGCAATCAGAGGAAATAGTATAATCGCCTGATGTTGGCGCAATGCATCCAGTCGGAGCAGTAAATTGATATACAATTCCTGAAACTGCCGGGTTAGCAGCCGGATTATCACCGACTAAACAATAAGAATAAGTTTGGCCGGCGACAAGTCCCAAAATGTTGGCGGTAACGATATTGTCCGCAGATATATTTGTCATTGTTTGTGTAGCGGTAACAGTTGGCAAACTCGAACAATTAGAGGTTATTCCTGCCCCCCATCGGAACCATGCTGTGGTATTTGCTACCCCATTTGGATTGACTCGTCCCGAAAGCTGTGCAACTGTTGAAATGTAGGCAGGCGTAGAACCCGTTATAACCGTCGGATCAGGTGTTAGGGTTAAAAAGCTTTTGGGCGTTCCTATATCGCTGAAGGTTGTCGAACTGTCAGCATATGAAGTGCCGTAAGTATTTGTCGCTCCGAGACAATAGTAGTAAGTTGTTCCAAAGGCAAGTGGCGGATTTAACAGTTGAGTAACATTTACTGCAGTGCTGCCAGACCCCTCAGGTTGCAGCGGCGTAGTGTATGCCATTGAAGCACATGTTGCAGCGGCATTAGTATCCCATTTAAAGAAAGCGTTTGTTGCAGCTCCGCTTGGGTTTACTCTCCCATTTAAAGTAGCTTGTGTTGTCCCGATTGCAGTTTCGGGATCTCTGTAAACAGCAGGCTTTGAGATGGTACATGTTGTTAATTTATATATTTCAATTTCTGAAGGCGTGAAATTGTAAGCGGAAGGACTTCCTCCTCCACCATCTAAATATGTAAATGCGCCTTTACTTGAAGGGTTTTCGAAATTCGAAGAAGGATTTGTATAGTGGACACCTGCAGCATTCAGAGTTGAATTTGGCATTCCAAGATCGTGTCCCCATCCCCAAGTGGGACCGTAAGTTGAGTTGTTGTATGTTTGCTGATTGGAATAATTTACAACACCCAACTTATAATTTGATGTCAAATTGAACAAAAACGCCGTCGTGCCTTGAATTGACCCTAAAAGACCCCAATCATAAGGGTTGAAACCTCCAAAAACCTGATTGTTGATCTGATTTTTGATTAAGGTAATTGTGCCTCCGGTTACTCCGTTTGTTTTAGTATGGAAAGCAGTTGCGGTAAATCCGTCACTACTCCCTTTATATATCAAAGTTCCTTGAAATTTAGACGTACCCAGCCAACCTTTCATAGTTGTTTCATCTGCGGAGGAAGCAATAACAGAACTAGGAAACAAAGCGCAAGATGACCCTGCTAAGCTTGGCGTATTAAAATTTTTTATGACTCCGTAGCCCGGAGTTGGATTTGAGTTGGATGACTGAAAACAATAATAGTACGGAAGTCCGGAGAGAAGAGATGTCATCTTATAGGTAGCAGGATAGTAATTTCCGTCCCAAGAACCCGTTGAAACGGTTGGAGATACATTTGGCATACTCGCACAGCTGGCCGGCAGTGTAGCTGTTTGCTGCCAGCGGAAGAAACCGGTAGAAGCAGCGCCGTAAGCATTTACTCCCGCACTGATTACGGCTGAATTGTCAT
>JAKAHW010000011.1:0-6269 GCA_021825285.1 bacterium | reverse complement strand
GTGTTAACAATAGGAGACGGACGGGCATTTGTGGTAACTGGAGTGGTAATAATTTGGCCATAAGCTGTAACACCAGTTACCGTATCATACATATAAGCACAATAGTAATAGCTCGTACTAGGGTTTACGCCTGAAACGGTATAATAGTAATTGGTAAACGTTTGTGATCCCCCAGCGCCTACAAGATAACCAGTGTTTGTCCAGGTTTTACAGTCTCCTGTATTGGTTGTTGAATACATTGCTCCGAAATAGGAGAAATTAGTTGTGGTTGTGGTGATTCCTACGTTGAAAGAATTGTAGCTCCATCCATTGCTTGCAACGGTTGTAACAGCGCCTTTTGGTTTTAAAGCAGCTATAACTGCTCCTCCATAGGAAGAGGCAGGAGCTGTGGAAGATATTGCTCCTGTTGCTCCTGCTGTCGTTTGTGTAGCATAAAAGCCAGAACCCCCGGAACAACCACCGTAAGTTGAACCGGTTATTACAGAACTTCCCGTGGGCGTAGTCCATGAAGTTGGAGTACCAAGACATTTTCCACCAAACACCATGACAAGAAGATCTTTATTAGCTGTGGTCGTTAATGAAGGAGTAGAATATAAGGTTGTTCTACTTAAATCATTTCCAACATTTTGTCCACTAAAGACATCTATTGGATTTGTAGGATCTGCCCCTATAAAAGTGGCCATCCACCCTCCACCATAAGCTCCTGTAAGATAATTTGAAAAAGTCCAAGTATAAGATCCTGATTCTGCGCTTGTAACTTTATGGTAATAAAGTGCTGTGGCAGGATAAAGGGTACCTGTCTGATTATCAACTTTTTGAATAAGAGTCCATCCTGTTGGAGGAGTAATACCAAGAACTGTTGCTTGATTTGCGTTGGCAAAAATTCCTGCCACAATAACATCGCCTGTTGTTGTGCCTGTTGGAATATTCATTGTAAGACTTGATCCTGCTGAAACAGTTCCTGTCGTGGATCCGCGCACAGTAATTGCCCCTGCTCCGCCTGTTGGAGGTGTTATCACGACTTTTCCATCCCCTGTTTGAACTCCCGCAGTATTTGTTTGACTTGTTCCACCGTTATAAGAGCCTCCACCGCCAGCGGGTGGTGTATTTGACCAGCTTCCTGAAGCTCCGCCACCTGAGTATCCGCCGCCGCCGCCTGCTGTAAGTCCGCCGCCGCCGCCGCCGCCAAAACCTCCATCTCCTCCGCCCCAACCCACTGTTTCCTTAGGTCCCCCTGCAGCACCAGACTGAAAAGAAGAACCGCCGGATCCATATAGCGTATTACTTTGAGCATTAGCACCGGCACCGGAAAATCCTCCTCCGCCGCCGCCATAATCCATTGCAGCTCCTCCATTACCACTACTTCCGCCTCCTGCTATGGATAAATTTTGCCATCCGCCGCCGCCTGAATTTGAAGTTACGGCATCATAACCGGCTGCACCATTAGAATAGCTTCCTCCTGCCCCTCCGCCGCCGCCAGCTACAATCAATGGTGTTGATGTACTCAAGGTGCTCCCTTGAGCAACAAAAGAGCCTCCGCCGCCGCCATTGCTACCATTACCATTATTTGAACTCGACCCTCCTTGTTGACCCACAGCTATTTGAAGCGTTGTTCCTGCTGTGAGATTGAAATCTCCCTTAATGTATGCTCCTTTTCCACCCGCATATGGAACGTTAGTATTATTACCTCCTTGCGCTCCCCAAGCTTCTATTGTATAAACTCCGGTCGTAGGAACAGTGTATGTCTGTATTGTGCCGGTTTTGCCCGTTCCATTCGGATTAAAAGTATCAGCATGAGTAGCTTGAACAAAACTAAATAATACAATTGAGGCAATAGATAAAGAATAAATTATTTTTTTCATTATTGGACAATAATCAATAAAACTTGGCTGTTGTTTTTATTTGTAAATTTAAACTGCCCTGAATTTTTAAGCTCCAAAGGATAAGTCTTCCCTTTAGAAACCTTAAAAATTGATTTTTCAGAAACCATTTCAACATCCAAACCAGTAGAATTTTTCAATTCAACACTGTTTCCTTTTCTTGTTGTCAAAGCCCCTGTAGAAAAACCCTTTGAGGTAATTTCAACAATTATTGGAGCACCTGCCTGCTCATTTAAATTGGACTTTTTCACTTGTGGAATTGCACCCGAATTTTGCAAGACAAAAATTCCGACTACGAATATTGTTATTGTTATTAAAATTAAGACTAAAACAATTACTTTTTTCATATCATTCAACTGTAATTTTCCCTTTGATTTCCGGCTTATCCGCAATCTCCATTTCGTAAACTCCTTTTGTATTAAAATTTGTTAGATAACTACTCTTTCCTCCCGGAACCGTCAAGATAACTCCCCCTAGTATATTGATTTTCACCTGTAAGCTTTCATTTGTTGAATTAATTACCTGAACGATTTCCCCTGCCTTCAAGATCAAGGTTGAAGGATTTATATGATCGGAAGAAATGTTTACAACTTTTACAATTCCCTCTTGCTGGGATTTTAGGAAACTTTGTTTCGGCGGATACTTGGGTTCTACTGTAGTTTTCTTTTCCTGTTTCAGCGTTATTTTGGAAGAGCTAAAAAACAATCCGGTGGCAAAAAGCACTATTAGAATTGTCAGCATTAGAATTGCGTGCTTATGTTTCATATTATTTCACCGATATTGTAACTTGTGACGAATGTGCCGCATCGTCTGCTGCCTCCAACGTAATTTTGTAATTACTTGCTATTGTGTCACCGGTTGTAAATGGAGTACCGAGCTTCCAGGTACCGTTTGTGTCATCCCCTCCGGCTGATGTGTCACGCACCAAAGTATAAGTTGTGAGCTTTGTATCCGTTGAAACAGTTGCCTTAACGGTTTGAATATGACCCAAAACATTTCCGTTTGCATCAAGATCTTGGACTTTTACGCTCAAAGAAACCGGATCCGAAGAAGTAGCTGGCGTATAAGGGCTCAAAAGTCCTGATGTAAACTGTGGCACACTATTCATTAAGACATCAAAAGAGCCGGGAATTGACGTAGGAGTAGGCAATGTTACCCCAACCTGAGTCGTAGGCGTCGCGTTGGGAACTCCTGTCGGACCTAAGGTTCCGGCAGCAAGAAGCTTACAATTGGTATAACCGACTGTCGAACAGGCCCAATTTCCGGTAATTGTTCCGCCCGGAAAACACGTAGCTTTATCAAGATTGCATGCGGAAAGCGAAGTGTTATTCAGTTGGGCAAAAACAACTGCCCATTGAGGACAAGTCGAAGCTGTATCTGTTATGTAATAATAAGGAGAGCCATTTGGATCTCTTGGAACCTTCTTCATGTAAACCGTTGCCCCCGAATTTTGACTCCACTCGCCTCCATTTGTCAAAGCTGTCATAAAATCAGTCGCACCGGTATCACCAACTTTCGGGTAACATGATTTGTCGTGGTAGAAAACTTCTAGTGCTTGCTTAATTTGAGAAAGGTCTTTTTGCCTTTTGGCGTCGTTTGCTTTATTGAATTGCCCTGCTGGATTTATAGCTATTATCGTTCCTCCTGCCAAAGATGCCAAAACCGCAATAGCTACAAGAAGCTCGACAAGAGTAAAACCTTCTCTGGTGAATAGTTTAAAAATTTCTTTAAACGACATGGCAGCGGGTACTATTCCCCGTATTTTAAGCGTAATATAAGGAAGGCGAGAAAGTCAATAGCAATTGTGAAGTTTTACCTACTGAACGATGATTGTTCCTTTTTGATTGGGGTGAAATTTGTTGTAATAACCATACGATCCTCTCAATAAAAGCTTCTGCTCTGTCGTATCGCCGTTTGCAACCACTCCTATATTCATAACAAGTGTTTTATCTCCTTCCGATTCAATGTCAATAGGATTTCCTGAAAAATTTGCAAAATTAACCGCTGTCCCGGAAGTAACCGTTATTTTATTTGGAATAAAACCCGTAGAACTTACCATTATGGTTTCTGCTTTTTTGGGAACTTGGGTAGGAATAAGGGAAACTTTGGGGATTGGACCTTGATTATTTGCTACTTTCTTCTGAATTCTCTCAACGTTTTTTCCGTTTAAAGCAAAAGTCAAGAATCCAAGAATAATAATTACTCCTGAAATTAAACCAATTATGATTTTTTGTTCTTTTGTCATAGGTTTCTTTCTATGTTCGCCCTTCTTATTATATCTTCTTGTTTTTTTCTTTGTCAAAACCTTCTTCATATCACTCCCTTAATCCCTCTATTCCCAAAAAGATATTTACTCTATTTTCCTCTGTTTTTAAAATTCCTTTTGGAATCTCAAACTCTTTTTTTTCTCCGCCCTTTAAGTGAATTATAACTTTTTCCTGAACTGTGCAAATGAAATTCTCATGCTCAAGCAACACGTCAAAAGGACCTTTTTCGTTTATTGAGGAAACTGCTTCTGCTTGGCCTTCAAAAACGACTTTTTCGGGATCACCTATATAAACCTGAACATAATCAATTAATGTTTGTGTAGTTTTAGCCATAAATTTATATTAATTTGGCTTTGGACTTTGCTCTTTATTTGCTTCTTCGGCAGAAGGCTTTACCTCTGGGGTGGCTGGTTGTGGAGGCTGAGCAGCTTCAGGTTTCCCATCTGCTTCTTTTTCAAGTTTCTCAGGTACTTCTGATGGTTTTGCCTCTCCGTTGGAAGGAACGCTTGTCTTTGCTTCTTCCGGTTTTTTGGCTTCTTCCGGTTTTGCGGAAACCTCCTCTTTCTTTTCTCCATTTTTTGTTTCATTATTGGCAGGTGTTTCTTCCGGTTTTTCGGCCGGTTTTGGAACCTCTACTTGCGGCGCGGGAATTTCAATCTTGGCTTCTTCAAGACTTCCTATAAACATTAGTTTTTCAGACTCTACGTTGTCATATTTACCCCCAATTATGGCTGCGACGTCTTCTACTGTTTGGCTTATTTTTACATAGGCTCCTTTTCTTCCTGTCTGGCTTTCGGTCACATGGAAGCTTTGCGCCATATATGCCTTGACTAATTTTGCGCGTCTATAAACGACCTGATCTTCCGCATTAAGCTCTGTTTCACCGATTAATGAAACTATACGCTCAAGCTTTACGGCTCTTTTAAGAAGATTTTGGGCTGCTATTAACGTTTCGTAGTGTTTTTCCCCTACTGTTTCCGTATTCAAAGCAGAAGAAGTCGATGCAAGCAAATCGATTGCCGGGAATCTTCCTTCCTGAAAAATATTACGGGACAAAACAACGGAAGAGTCAAGGAATGGGAAAACGCTTTGCACTCCGTTATCTGTTATATCATCAGACGGAACATATATTGCTTCTATTGAGGTTATGGAGCCATTCTTTGTTGAAATAAGGCGCTCATGAAGGTTACCCATTTCAGAGGTTAAAGTTGATTGATATCCTCCTTCTCCGGGAATTGAATTCATTAGAGTTGCAAGCTCATATCCTGCTTGTGCAAACCTGAAAATGTTATCCATGAAAAAAAGCACATCTTCTACGTCTGTCTTGTCACGGAAATATTCGCAAAGAGTAACACCCGCAAGAGCCGTTCTGAAACGGACTGCTGAATTTTCTCCCATATGACCCAAAATTAAAGCAACCGAAGGCAAAACTCCGCTTTCCTTTAATGTTTCATAAAGCTCATGTCCTTCACGGATACGCTCCCCTACTCCGGCAAAAACAGAAACTCTTTTTTTATCTTCCTTTTCCTTACCTTTCAAAACGATAACGTTGTGGATAATTTCTGTCAAAAGAACTGTCTTTCCAACTCCTGCTCCTCCAAAAAGCCCTACTTTTCCTCCCTTTAGAATTGGAGAGAAAAAATCTATCGGTTTAATTCCTGTTTCAAGAACCTCCGTGGGGCGAATAACATCATCATAAAATACTTCCTCGGAAAAAATCGGATATTTTTCTCCTTTTAAAGGCTCCTTTCCGTCTTCAGGATTTCCAAAAACGTCTATGACTCGTCCTAAAACCTCGAATCCTGCAGGAACCTCTATTGTTTTATTTGTGTTTACAACGACTTGGCCCCTTTTAATTCCATGGTTTGTCGAAAGAAGAAGACAGTAAAAAGTTGAAGGACCGGATGAGGTATAAACCTCCATTGTCATATCCGGAAATCCTTCAACCGTTAAAACGTCGTGAATTGATGGAATTTCATCCAAAAATTCAACTTCAACTACCTGCCCTGATAACGCAATTATTTTGCCTTTCATACTGATAACGCAATTATTTTGCCTTCATAATTTAAATCCTAAATCCTAATATCTAAATCCTAAACAATTTTGAAACCCCAAAATTTAA
>JAKAHW010000128.1 GCA_021825285.1 bacterium | reverse complement strand
AACTGTAGATTTTGCCCAGGGTATGTTCAAAAGAGCACATTTCATCAATCGTTAAATGCTCGAAAAAACGCCTCAATGGTCTTATAGAATTTCCGTGGGCTGATATAAAAATTACGTCGTTTTTTTTCCAAGTAGGCATGACGTCCTTTAAGAAAGCTAAAACTCTTACCTCAACATCTTTTATACTTTCTCCTCCAGGCGGTGGAATGTCATAAGAGCGGTGCCACAGCCTATAATGATCGGGGTCTTTTTTTTCAACCTCATCTTTATTTTGCCCTGTTAAATTTCCGTAATCTCTCTCTTTAATTCTTGGGTCGGTTATTACATCAACCCCGGAGTGGTATCCGTCTAAAACAAGTTCAAGAGTGTGTTTTGAGCGTATTAAATCGGATTGATAAGCTTTTGTAACTTTTTCATTTTTAAGATCTTCACCGATTTTTTTTGCTTCTTCGATTCCTTCTGGTGTTAAATCAGTGTTTCTAAAACCTGAAAAAGTGCGGTTTTTGTTATCAAAAGTTTCTCCGTGTCTGAAAATAAATATACGAGCCATATTTACTATTTACAATTTACCATTTACTATTGAAATAATAAATAGTCATTAATAAATCGTCAATGAACTTTCTTGATTTTATTTTTCCCAAAAGATGTGTCAATTGCAAAAAGCAGGGAAGTTATCTTTGTGAGAATTGTTTTATTTTCCTTTCGTTTGATGTTAAAAGCCTTTGTTTAATTTGTAATAAAGCTTCGTATAACGGTTTAACACACCCTGTTTGCAAATCAAAATACTCAATTGATGGCTGTTTTTCCGCTTTTCCCTATAATAAAACCGCGCAAAAACTGATTTATAACTTTAAATATAAACCCTATTTAAAAGATTTAAAAACTGTCTTGGCAGATTTATTTTACGAAAGCTTAATTCAAAATGAGGATTTTAATAGGGAATTAAAAATAGGGAATTGGGTTTTTATTCCAATTCCATTGTCAGACTCAAAGCTTAAAAAAAGAGGTTATAATCAGTCGGAAATTTTAGCCAAAGAACTTGCTAAAAAATTCAACATTCCTTTTCAAAATATCCTCAAAAGAGTCCGTGATACAAAAACTCAAGTCGGATTATCAAATATAAAAAGGAAAGAGAACATCAAAGACGCATTCGGGATCTTAAATCTTAAATCTGAAATCTTAAATCATCCTTCGGCAAGCTCAGGATTTCGCAAAAATTGCTCAACTTTTCTCGTTGATGATGTTGTTACAACCGGTTCAACTTTAAAAGAAGCGGCTAATGTTTTAAAAAGAAGCGGCGCAAAAAGAGTAATCGGCTTAACTTTGGCTAGGGATTAGGGTTTAAATGAATTAGCTTTGCAAGGCGAGGCCTTGCAAAGCTAAGAGACCTTGCAAAGCTAGACACTCAAAAAACACAAAAACTTGCATTTTTATATACAAAAGTGATATAATCCGTGCATTGGGGATGCAATTGCATCGACAAGATTCGCACTTTAAAAAATACAAGCCGGCTTTGATTTGTAGCCGATAAACAAAAATCAAAAACTAAATGCTAGAACTTCACGTTCCAGCGGTCAATTTGCTTACGCATACGCTTAAATAAATTGCCTGTTCATACTGTCTTTTCTCAATGGGACTATATGAGCATAAATACAGTTGAGAAAATAATAAGGAAGCCGATTAGTTCCTTATCGAATTTATAATCTTGGTTTTATTTATTCCCTTCTATTGGAAAAGAATAAAACGACTTTCAAAAGTAGAATAAGCTTGTAGATTTTTTTAAAATGTTTTCTTGGACTCGGGATCACTTCCCGACATCTCCACATAAACCCTGACATAGTGTTCAGGGTTTTTTATTGGAGTCAGCTTGAGAGCTCTCGTTCTAAATCTCTTTGAATATCCCTTTTTTTAATACTTTCTTTTTTCTCGTATTTTTTCTTGCCTTTGCCAAGCGCTACTTCAAGTTTTACAAACCCGTTTTTTAAATATAAAGAAACAGGTACTAGGGTTAAATTTGCGCCTTCTGTTTTCGTTTTTAAAGAAATTATTTCCTTTTTATGTAAAAGCAGCTTTCTTGTCCGTCTTTCGTCATAGCCTTCAACCTGACCTGCTTGATAAGGAAAGATTTTTGCGTTGACAAGATATGCTTCGCTTCCGATAATTCTCACAAAACTGCCGGAAATGTCGGCTTTGCCAAGCCTGACTGATTTTACCTCGTGGCCATATAAATTAATTCCGGCTTCAAATCGGTCTAAAAGCTGATAGTCAAAAAAGGCTTTTTTGTTAGTAATTTTCATCTTACGGATATAAAATATCAAAAATTAAATATTAAAGATACAGATCATATTTAATTTAAAATCATTTAAGGTCAATTTGGTAAATTTTACCAGAGGATAAAACAAAGATTTTTTTATCTTTTTCAAAAACATCAAAATCTTTGGCGGTTTTTATAATATCTGCTTTATATTGAGCTTTGTAAGCGCCGTTTTTATCTAAAATCACAATCCTTAAGTTGCCGTTATCTAAAACATAAATATTGTCGTTGTTAATATTTGTATATATCCTGGTAGGGTTTTTAAATGGCATGTCAAGGCCGCTTATTGAGAAACTGTCAGTTTTTCCTTTGGTAAACTTATCAATAGTACCATTTGAAGAAAGTACGTAAATAGAGCTGTCAATTGCTAAAGAAACAGCATTTGAAAAATTAGGCTTTGTGTCTGAAAAATAATTAACTTTTGAAAACCCGGAAGAACCTTCGACAAATTTTAAGATTTGGTTTTGTTTTTTATCCAAAACATAAATATTGCCAAAATAGGGAAACAAAGCAACGCCATCTTCCCAAGCGCTGTCATTTTTGATAATTTCTTTTTTATTTTCACCTTCTTTATCAAGAGAATAAACCGCATTTGCAGTCAGCCCATAAATATTTTTGTCATCGTAAGAAAAATAAATGGCGGTATTTTTAAGCTCTGCCGAAAGATAAAAGCTTTCTCCGGCGCTGACTTCTTTTGCGCCGCTTTCTTTAATTCCCGATGAAGATTCAAGCGAGGAATTCACTTTTGCTAAAAGTGCTAAAATTTGCTTTTCCTCTTTAGAGTTTTTCCCGAATTTATCCTTGCCTTCTTCTAATAATTTTTTAGCTTTGGAAAAACTATCCCGT
>JAKAHW010000127.1 GCA_021825285.1 bacterium | reverse complement strand
CTGCCGCTGCTCCGATAAATCGGAACCGCACGACTTGCATACCTAAAGCACGCCGCTAGCGTTCATCCTGAACCAGGATCAAATTCTCAAAAAAATTGAGTAACTTGCTATTCTTTCGAATAGTCAAATTCTCAAAAAAATTGATAACTTGCTATTCTTGCGAATAGTCAAATTCTCAAATGTTTCTCTTTTTATATTAAAAGAGAGCAAAAAATCCTGTTTCCAAGAAACAGGGAAAGAAATGTTCGTGTAACCACGAACGATTCCTACCACTGTTTGAACATCTTTTCGTTTGTTAAGGAACGCTCAAACAAAATGTTTAAGCAATACATGATTGAGGGATTCAAGGGCACAAGCCCATTTTTCTTAGAAGATTTTGTTGTGACTTTTAGAAATTACATTCCCGAAAGCATTAAACTACAATCGAATCTCGCAACCATGCGACTTATATAATATAGGAAAGACCCCTGTTTGTCAAGGCTAAAAAACCAAATCAAAGTATATTATTTGTCTTCAAAGTACTCGTAGATTTTTTTGGAGAAGTCTGCTATTTTTTCGGAAGCCTGATCAGGATCTTGCGTTTCGGATAAAACCACAATTACATAATCTCCTTTTGGCGAAAAAACGATTCCTGCATCGTGTTTATAGAAATCCAACTCCCCGGTTTTATGTGCCACTGCAGTTTCTTGTGGCAAATATTTAGGAAGCCTATCGTTCAATTGCTGCTGTTTTAAAATATCCATCATTTCACGATCCGCATCCTTGCTCACAAGTTTTCTTTTATAAAGCTTTTCATAAAAAAGCGCGATATCCGATGCAGTTGTAGACGGCGGGATTTTTGCTGAAGAACCAGCGAATCCTTCGTCATGAACGAATTCTTCAAGTGACTGAAGTCCGATTTTTTTAGTTAGGGCAAGAGCCGCGTAATTATTTGAAACCACTATCATTTGTTTTATTGCCGACTCCACATCAAGCTCCAATACTCCATCCGTTAACTCTGCTTCATCGGTTGCAATATCAAACTCTTGGTTCAAGCTTTGGATATCTTCTGTTATCTGGTCATCAAGTTTTATTTTTCCCGATTCTATTTGCTTATAAACCGCGCCCATTACCCATAACTTATAGAGACTTGCTGTCTTGAAAGTCTTGGTTTCATTTTTTCTATATTCTTCTCCGGTTTTTAAATTTTTTATGTAAACGGCGAATGAATCCGGATTTTGGGCGAAAGACTCTTTAAAAATTTTGTCGATTCCGGCAGGATTAATAAATTTTTTGACTGCATTGACAGAGGAATTAAAAGAACCGGCAAAAGGAGAAATTATATCGCTTGGCTTGAACTTCTTGCTACTTATAACTCCGTAAACAAAGAGTGACAAAAAAATGAGGACTGCTAATAAAATTTTTTTCTTGTTGTTTGGCCGTCCGGGAGGACGGTAAGAATATCCGTATTCAAAAGACATAAAACTTAGCGCAAACCGCCGGTAACTTTAACCCGGGAAAGAGTCTGGGAGTCGTCAAGAAGTTTTGCCGTTCCCCGACATACGGTAGTCAAAGGATCATCAACCACCGTGACAGGAATTTTTGTTCTTTCCATTATCAATTCATCTACTCCTGGAAGAAGCGAACCACCACCTGTAAGCATTATTCCCCGTTCTAAAATATCAGAAGTTAATTCCGGAGGAGTTTCTTCAATTACCTCCATAATCGAATCAACTATTTGGGAAACCACCGGACCAATTGCTTCCCTTACTTCAATTTCTGCAATCCGCAAGCTTTTGGGAAGACCTGTCTCAATATCTCTTCCCCGGATTATTGCAATCTTTTCTCGTCCGTCCTTTTCTACTTCAACAACTTGATCAGGCTTTGGAATGCCGATAATCTCTTTGTTTTTGGCGGCAACTTTTGATTTTTGATTTTTTCTATAAGCGCTTCCAATTTTAATTTTTACTTCCTCTGCGGTTTTTTCCCCAATTAACAGCCCATGTCTTAATCTAATGTAGTGGATAATTGCCGCATCCATTTCATTACCGGCAATTTTTAAGGAACGGTTTACGACAATTCCTCCAAGAGAGATAACCGCAATTTCAGTTGTGCCTCCGCCGATATCAACAGTCATTACTCCCGTTGGCTCAAAAACAGACACCCCTGCACCAATTGCTGCCGCCATCGGCTCTTCTATTAGATAGCATTCACGCGCTCCCGCTTGCAAAGCCGCTTCCCAAACAGCGCGCCTTTCGACTTCAGTCACGCCTGATGGAATTCCGACAACAACTCTCGGTCGTGCCAATTGAGGCAAAGGTGTTCCAATTGAATGTACCTGGCGAATGTAATATTGAAGAAGGTATGCCGCAGCATCAAAATCTGAAATTACTCCGTGTTCAAGAGGTTTTATTGCAGAAATCGTTCCCGGAGTTTTCCCAAGCATTTTTTTGGCTTCACTTCCTACCGCAATTATTTTTTTAGTTTTATTGTGACGGGCAACAATTGAAGGCTCGCGGATTGCAATCCCCTTACCCCGAACATGCACCAAGGTGTTTGCTGTTCCTAAATCTATTCCTAAATCGTGGGAAAAAAGGCTAAAAAAACTATCAAACATAGTAAGAAATCGGGATTAACCGACTTTAACATTATAACAACCCATGAGCTTAAATGGCAAACCTCAAAACGTAAAATCAACAATCTCTTGTCCTTTCAAAACCCCTGTGCTAAACTTTAAAAATCGGGATGAAAAACGGAATCTTAGGTTTTATTAATAAAGGGATTGCTTACTGTTTTTATTTAATTTTCTTCAGTGTGCCTCTTGTGATGTTCCCCTCAACTTTTGAACTTTTTGAGTTTAATAAAATGTGGGTGGTTTTTGGCCTATCGCTTCTCATTTTTCTTTTTTGGATAAGCAAAGTCATTTTGACCAAACGCCTTGAAATTAGAAGAACTCCTTTTGATATACCCATTTTGTTATTTTTGGTGTCTCAAATTATCTCAACAATTGTCTCAATGGATCCGCATATTTCTTTTTGGGGATATTATTCACGTTTTAATGGCGGCCTTCTCTCCACTATTTCATATATTTTCCTGTACTACGCCTTTGCATCAAATCTTATTCCAAGCGAAGTGGATGAAAAAGAAAAACCTTTTTCATACAAAATTTTATTTGCAAGCCTTCTTTCA
>JAKAHW010000126.1 GCA_021825285.1 bacterium | reverse complement strand
TCTTATGGTAAATAACTATCGAATTCCCGTTTCTAAACCGCATTTGGCAAAAGAAGATTTATCCGAAATAAAAAAAGTTTTTGATTCTTCATGGATTTCCTCCAAAAGCCCTTGGGTAGAAAAGTTTGAAGAGATCTTTGCCAGAAAGATAAGCAAAACCAAATATGCCGCTTCGGTCAATAGTGGAACCTCGGCATTATTCCTTGCTTTAAAAAGTTTACGAGTGGGGGAAGGAGACGAAGTAATTATTCCCAATCTCACTATGATTGCGACAATAAATGCAATTACACTTACCGGAGCAAAACCCGTTCTGGTTGACTGTAAATCTTTTGAAGATTTCAATTGGGACATAGAGGAGGTTGGCAAAAAAATTACCAAGAAAACAAAAGTACTGATGCCGGTCCATCTCTACGGGTATTCAGCCGATATGGAAAAATTGCTAAAGCTTGCAAAAGAGAAAAAAATTTATGTTGTTGAAGATGCCGCCGAAAGTATGGGGGCCACATACAGGGGTAAAGCTTTGGGAAGTTTTGGCAATTTATCCTGTTTTTCTTTGTACTCGAACAAAATTATTACAACAGCAAACGGAGGAATAGTGGCTACCAATAATAAAAAATTGTATGAGTTAGTAAAAAAAATCAGGTTTTTTGATTTTAACGAAAACTCTCATTTTACTCATACGGTAATAGGATACAATATGGTTTTATCCGGACTTCAGGCATCTTTGGGCTTTTCCCAAGCAAAAAGGTTTGAGAAAATGCTTGCAAGGCGGAAGGAAATATTTAAGGAATATAAAAAGTACCTTAAAAGGGAAGATAAATACTTTATACCCGAGCCTACAAAACACCAAAATCCTAATTACTGGTTTCCGGCTGTTATTTTTAAAAGTTCTAAAACAAAGGAAAAAGTAAGATTGCATTTATTAAAAAAAGGGGTAGAAACAAGAGTATTTTTCCACCCCCTACATACTCAGCCGGTTTACGAAAAACTATTTAAGGGTGAAAAATATGAAAAGTCGGAATATTTTTATGAGCATGGGTTGTTACTCCCTTCCTTTTATGAACTTAAAGACAGCCAAATAAAAGAAATTTCAAAACTCATAAATTCTGTTGTTTAATATGTTCCAAAGATTTATTGCATTTATCTTATTCGTTATATCGGTACCTTTATTAGTTATTTTTTTCTTTTTTGTAAAATTCAATTCAAAAGGTCCGTTTATTTTTAAACAGAAAAGAATAGGAAAGAATAAAAAAATATTCACAATGTATAAGGTAAGGACCATGGTCGAAAACGCAGAAAGGTTAAAAAAGAAATATATGAAATTTAATGAAGTCGACGGCCCGGTTTTCAAAATAAAAGACGACCCCAGATTTACGGGTTTTGGCAAGCTTTTATCGTACACGGGTTTAGACGAATTGCCACAGCTTATAAATATTATTAAAGGGGATATGGCTTTTGTCGGACCAAGACCCTTGCCGGTTATAGAAGCATTAAAAGTGCCAAAAAAATATCAAAAAAGATTCGAGGTTCTACCCGGTGTTACTTCTCCTTGGGTTTTAAAGGGACAGCATGCGCTTAACTTCAGCAAATGGATGGAACTTGATTTAAAATATATTAAGAATAGGTCAAGAGTTTACGATATAAGAATTTCGTTGGGTACTGCCTTTTTAATACTAAAGTTAATATGGAAAAAATTTATCTAAATATTGCAGGATTTAATTTTACTCTAACTCTAAAGAATATACAGCAAAATTATTATAAAGAAGAGTTTAAAAAAATGCTTTTTAAAAAATATCCAAAATTTATCGTAAATAAAAAAGGAAAAGCAGATTTTAATTTAATTATTGATTATAAAGGTAGTGTTGATGTTTATATTAGGGAGCATGAAGATAAAATAAGATATGTGTATACAAATGATTATTTTATAGATAGTGCCAGAAATATTGCGAATGTCAATTATACCGTAAGCCAGCTGCAGTTTGATAATATTATCAGGGAGCTTATAGATAAATACCTTTTTAAAAAGGATAAAGGGTTTTATCTTCATGGATCGGCAGTTGGAAAGAAGGGTGAAGCCTTTCTTTTCTTAGGTAAAAGCGGGGCCGGGAAATCTACAACAGCGCAGCTTCTTGACGGATTATGTAAAGTATTATCTGATGATTTTTTGATAGTTAAAAAAAATGAAAACAACTTTTATTATTATCAATCAATTTCTTATGAGAAAAATTGGAACTTTAAAAGAACAAATAAGTCCTATCGTGTAGGAAAGGTTTTTTTTGTAAAAAAAGCAAACGAGTTTTCTTTAAAGAAAATAGAAAATAAAGATAAGGCGCTAAGTATGGTAATGAAACAATTTTTTACTTATGATTTAAAACCGGACATTCAATTTCCACTACTCACGGCCTTTGTAAATAAAACCGATTTTTATTACATATATGTAAAAAAAGATCAAAAACTTTTTCAGGGATTTTTTAGTGAAAAAGTGCTGAAGATATGAAATATAAAATTAATAAAGGATTTATTGTTCAAAAAGTGGGAAGTAAACAGACAATCTTTGACGGGGAAGAATCGGCCCTTTATACTTTTAATAGAACAGGAGCTACGATATTTGAGAAGATTAAGTTTGGATGGGATAAAGATAAAATAGTGAATTTCCTTTCAAAAACTTATTCTATAAGTCTTAAAAAAGCAGAGGAAGATTTCGAAGATTTTACAAGTGAACTTATCAAATCAAAGATAATAGCTAAGTCTTAGAAGGATTTAATCTTTTGTAAAATACCCAGAGAACCGAATAAATAACCTCAGAGTTTAGGAAAACAAACAGCTTTTTAAAAAGTGGATTGGGGGAAAGAAAAAAAATCATCTTAAACCTTTTAACTCCGCTTCCTATTCTTTCTTCTTCGTTAAAAATGTCAGAATTTAAAACCTCTTTTTTTATATAACTGAGTGCTTTTTTATCAGGTTTAATCTCATTTAGAAATTTTTCATCAATTTTGGTTTTGTAGTATTTATTTAGTAACAAAAAACAGGGGAATATAAAATTTTGAAGATTATATTTTTTTACTGTCAATTTCATTTCCGAATAATCAATTTTTCCTTTGCCGATTATTTTACTTATTAGTTCTAATCGGTACGCTCCCTTAAAATTATGATGAAAAAGATGAAGGCAGAGGTAAATTATCAAATTTGTAGTGGAAAGAATAGG
>JAKAHW010000010.1 GCA_021825285.1 bacterium | reverse complement strand
TACAAAGCTTTATCCAGATATTGTCCTGCTTTTGCTTTTTCATTTAGCTTCAAAGCGTATACGGCAGCATTGTAATAACCGTCAACATAATTTGGATGTTTTGCTAAAATATCTTCCCAATATGAAAGGCTCTGCTCCACCCCTTCTTTTTCTGTTTTTGTTTTTAAAAAGGTTTCGTAAGCAACAGACGTTTCATAAACCAAAAAAAGGAACATTAATGACAAAAAAATTAGCAAATACAAAGCCAAGCCTTTCCTTAGCTGAACCCTTTTGAGGCCTTTAAATTTTATTTTCGTTAAAAACTGCGGTAATCTTTCGGTAATTCTGCGGTAATAATTATTTTGCTTCATATGGCCAAGGCGCAATAATTAAATCCTGTTCAAAACCTAATTGTTTGCTTATTTCTTCGGTAATAAACGGCATGAAGGGATGAAGAAGCTTGAGAACAACCAGGAAATTGTCTGCTAAAACATTCAGGGTTGCTTCTGTCGCTCTTGGTTTCATATCTTCAATATATTTATCTGCAAACACGTGCCATATAAAATCATAAAGTTTCTCGGCTGCAAAATTAAAATTATAATTATCCAAGTCCTTAGTAATTTCTTTGGTTAGTTTCTCAACTTTTTCCGTCCAGGATTTATTCCATTCACCTATTTTATTTGTTACGACCGGTTTATTACCGTCTTTAATACTTTGTCGAGTAAACTCTATAAACCGCGCCATATTCCAAAGTTTATTGGCAAATTTACGTGCAGCATCCAATTTGGGGTATGAAAGTGCTTGATCATTCCCTGTAGCATTTCCGTAGATTAATGCGAAGCGAACGGCATCTGCTCCATATTGATCAATAAGCTCTAAAGGATTTATAACGTTCCCTTTGCTTTTGCTCATTTTCTTTCCATATGGATCATTTACAATCCCGTGAAACAAGACATTTTTAAATGGAGCTTCGTTTGTTCTATAAAGCCCAAGCATTACCATACGTGTTACCCAAGCTTTTAGAATGTCATAAGCCGTCTCCATAACATCTGTCGGATAGAACTTATCAAAGTCTCCTGAAACGCGGCTTGTTTGAAGCGTAGCGAAGGGCCATTGACCGGATGAAAACCAGGTATCAAATGTATCCGGATCTTGCTCCCATTCTTCCCCTTTTGGCGCTTCACCTTCTGAAACAATCCACTCACCTGTTTTTTTATTCTTCCAAGCAGGAATTCTTATTCCCCACACAATTTGTCGGGAAATATTCCAATCCCGCAAATTTTCGAGCCATTGGAAATAAATTGTCTCAAAGTTTTTTGGAGTAATCTTAATTTTCCCTTCTTTGACAGCTTTAACTGCATCCTCGGCTAATTGTTTTGTTTTGACAAACCACTGCTCCAGTGGAAGCGGCTCCAAAACATTTTTACACTTGTAGCAGAGGCTCAAGTTAGTAATGTAATGTTCATCAATTCTTTCAATTAAACCTTTTTTTTGCATTTCCTCTACTATTGCTCTTCGTGCCTCCTTAACATACATTCCGGCAAATTTTCCGGCATGCTCATTCATTTTTCCGTCAAATCCGATTACTTGCTTCATGGCAAGGTTATGCCTTTTTCCTGTTTCAAAATCCGCGAAATCGTGAGCCGGGGTAATTTTTACCACTCCTGTTCCAAATTCAGGATCCACCATTTCATCGGCAATTACTTTTATTTTTGATTTTCTCAAGACCGTTTCTATCTCAATTTCTTTTCCAACATACTCTTTATATCGCGCGTCTTCTGGGTGAACAGCAACTGCTGTATCCCCAAATTTTGTTTCTGGTCTTGTGGTTGCAAGAATTAATGGACCGTATTTAATGTAATAAAGAGGACGTTCACGCTCTTCATGAACCACTTCCAAATCAGAAAAAGAGGTTCCGTCAAACGTGCAGTAGTTTACCAATTTATAATCTCTGTAAACCAAACCATCCTTATACATTTGGTTAAAAGTTTTATAAACGATTTTTATAATTTCAGGGTCAAGCGTGTATCTTTCACGGCTCCAGTCAAGAGAAAATCCAAGTCTACGTAATTGTTTTTGAATTCCGCCTCTATGCTCGTTTACATATTCTTCAATCATTTTGTAAAGAGTTTCGCGGTCATAGTCTAAGCGCGATTTCCCTTCTGTTTTTAGTTTTTTTTCAAAGACAAATTGAGTTTCAATCCCTGCATGGTCAGTTCCGGGAAGCCAAAGCGCTGCGTACCCTTTCATACGCTTGTAACGAATAAGTATGTCCTCAACCGTAAACATTGCGTGTCCAAAGTGAAGAGCTCCATTTGCATTTGGGGGAGGAAGAATTATTGAATAAGGCTTACCGTCAGGGTTTACTTCGGGTTTAAAATACCCTTTTTCCTCCCAATTTTTATATATTTTTTCCTCAATTTCTTCGTGTTTATAAACTTTGTCCATAATGCTGATTCTAACATAGCCATAACTTAAACAAAACCCTTTACTTGACAATAAGACGGCAAATACTTTAATATATCCCCTACAGGGGGATTATATGTACAAACCAAAAGACGAAAAAGAAAAAACAATGCACAGATTAAAGATTGCCCGAGGACATCTTGAAAAGGTTATAAGAATGTTTGAGGGCGATGAATATTGCATAGATATCCTTCATCAATCACAAGCTGTACAAAAAGCCTTAAAGGAAATAGATAATTTAATTCTTGAAAACCATTTGAATACTTGTGCGGCAGATGCAATACTAAACGGTAAAGGGAAAGAAGCGATAGAAGAAGTAATGAGTGTTTTTAAAAAGAAAAACGACTAAATGACTCCGGATAAAATTCTCGTTATTATAGGTGGGTTTTTAACAATTGGCATAATTGCCTGGTATTTCTTTGGCAAAAAAGAAGAAACAGTCCTCGCAGACGAAAACATAGATATTGAGGTTTCAGGCGGATATAAACCTTCAAAAATCCAACTGAAAAAGGGGCAAAAAACCACACTTTCCTTTTTAAGAACAGACTCAAACAGCTGCCTCGAGGACGTGGTACTTCCGGATTTTAAAATTAAAAAATTTTTGCCCTTAAATAAAGAGGTTTCTATTGAGATAAAGCCAGAAAAAACCGGCGAATTTGAAATTTCCTGCGGAATGAATATGTTCCACGGAAAAATAATTGTCAAATAATATGAACGAAACAAAAACATTTCCAATAAAAGGGATGCATTGTGCCTCATGCGTCCGGGTGATCGAACGCGCTCTAAAAAAAGTTGAGGGAATTGATGAAGCAACTGTAAATTTAGCATCCGAAAAAGCAACCATATCGTTTGATCCAAAAGTTGCTATGGATGAAAAAATTACTTCCGCTGTATCCAAAGTCGGATATACTGCTCTACTTCAAGAAGGGGCAAAAACCGAGGATGAAGAAAAAGAAGAAAAACAAAAAGAACTAAAAGTGCTTAAAAACAAGGTTGTCTTTTCATTATTAATAGGCGGCCTAATCTTGTGGGGAAGCTTTCCCGGACTTATGGAAACCTCGCCTTCCTTCCTTCAGAATTTTATAGTTCAATTCTTGCTTGCCTTGCCGGTTCAATTTTTTGCAGGAAAGGATTTTTACAAGGCGGCAATTCCTGCTTTAAAAAACAGGACCGCAAACATGGATACCTTGGTTGCTCTTGGAACCACAGCCGCATTTGCTTACTCAACGGTCGTCACCTTTATTCCCAATATTATTAAAGGTCTGGGAATCAACCCGGAACCATATTTTGATGTTTCAGTAATAATTATCGGTCTTATTCTCCTAGGAAGGTTTTTTGAGGCACGTGCAAAAGCAGGAACATCAGAAGCAATTAAAAAATTAATTGGGCTTCAGGCAAAAACCGCAAGAGTTGTTCGAAACGGAAAGGAAATTGATATTCCAATCGGAGAGGTTGCCGTCGGAGATCTAATAAGAGTAAGACCCGGTGAAAAAATTCCTGTTGACGGAAGAATCGTTGAAGGTGAGTCTTCAATTGACGAATCTATGGTAACCGGTGAAAGCATTCCTAATGACAAAACAAAAGGAGATATGGTAATCGGAGCAACAATTAATAAAACCGGGACATTTACATATAAGGCAATGAAGGTCGGACAAGAAACAATGCTTGCTCAAATAATAAAACTTGTAGAAGCAGCCCAAGGAAGCAAGGCTCCAATCCAGCGACTTGCCGATATGATTTCTTCTTATTTTGTCCCGGTAGTCATTATGCTTGCAACACTAACCTTTGTCGTTTGGTATGTTGTTGGTCCTGCGCCATCCTTTCTTTACGCATTGTTAAACATGGTTGCGGTTTTGATAATTGCATGCCCTTGCGCCATGGGTCTTGCTACCCCCACGGCAATTATGGTTGGGACAGGAAAAGGAGCGGAAAACGGAATCCTAATAAAAGACGCTGAGAGTCTTGAGACAGCCCATAAAGTAAAAACTATAATTTTTGATAAAACCGGAACACTAACACAAGGACATCCAGAAGTGACCGATATTATTTCTCTTGATCAAAAAATAAATCAACAAAAACTTTTGGAAATTGCCGCTTCACTAGAAAAAGGGTCGGAGCATTCTCTTGCCGAAGCAATTGTAAAAGAAGCAGAAAGCAAAAACTTAAAACTTGAAAAAATTGACGGGTTCAAGGCAGTTCCGGGGCATGGTATTGAAGGGTCGCTTGACAAAATAAAATATATTTTTGGAAACAGGAAACTAATGAACAAAGAAGGTGTAAATATAGAAGATGTTTTGCAAATTGAAAAACTGGAAAATGACGGAAAAACAGTAATGCTTTTGGGAAGTAATAAAAACCTCATTGGGCTTGTTGCTGTTGCGGATGTTTTGAAGGATTCGGCAAAAAAGGGAGTTCTCTCACTTCAGAAACTTGGCATAGAAGTAGCAATGATCACCGGAGACAATCAAAGAACAGCCAAGGCAATAGCTCAAAAACTGGGGATAACCCGAGTTCTTTCGGAAGTTTTACCAGATGAAAAAGAGGCAGAGGTAAGAAAAATTCAAGCAGAAGGAAAAACCGTTGCAATGGTAGGGGACGGAATTAATGACGCTCCGGCTTTGGCTGCTGCAGATGTAGGAATTGCCATGGGAACAGGAACCGATGTCGCAATTGAAGCAGCTGATATTACATTGATAAACAAAGATTTGGAATCTCTGGCAAA
This sequence comes from bacterium, assembly GCA_021825285.1. The sequence goes on along the minus strand of JAKAHW010000010.1, from coordinate 9,892 downwards.
GGGAATTATGCTATCTAAAAAAACCATGAGAACAATTAAAATAAATCTATTCTGGGCGTTTGGTTATAACGTCGTTTTAATTCCGGTTGCAATGGGCATTCTGTATCCTTTTGTTGGTCTTTTATTAAACCCGATATTTGCGTCGGCAGCCATGGCTATGTCATCTGTTTCTGTAGTTTCGAATTCGCTTCTTTTAAAAAGAGCAAAAATTAACTAGAATATATATTGTTAAATTTATGAATTTTTGGACAATTTTTCTAACAGGACTTCTAACCGGGGGCCTCACGTGTCTTGCGGTTCAAGGAGGGCTTCTTGCCTCATCAATTGCCCAAAGAGAAGAAGAAAGACTTAAAGAAAAAGCAAAATCCGGTCATGCCTTGCCAATTTTGGCATTTCTGGTAGCAAAACTTGCTGCCTATACCCTTCTTGGATTTCTTCTTGGCTGGTTTGGGTCACTCTTCCAATTAACCCTTACCGTTCGCGTAATTATCCAGTTTGTGGTCGTGGTATTTATGTTTGGAACAGCTTTTAACCTTTTGGATTTTCATCCGATTTTCCGGTATTTTGTTATCCAGCCGCCTAAATTTTTAACTCGAATGGTAAGAAAGCAATCAAAAAGTGCCGACTTTTTTGGACCCGCAATACTTGGTGGTTTTACAGTATTTATTCCCTGCGGAACAACTCAAGCAATGATGGCTTTGGCAATTGCATCAGGAAATCCCGGATTAGGAGCATTGACAATGTTCTTATTTATATTAGGCACCACTCCACTTTTTTTCATTCTTGGGTATTTTGCTACAAGACTTGGAGATGTGTTGCACCAGAAATTTATGAAAATAGCTGCAGTATTTATTTTAATTTTGGCATTTTACAATTTGGACGGAGCACTCGCCCTGACTGGAACTCCATACACTTTTTCAAATATGTGGTCAAAGACCGTATGCTTCTTTACTCTTTGCGATTTTAAGGAGGTAAGCCAAGGCAAACAAGAGGCCGCAACAGACAAACCTGTTATTGACATCACTTCCTTTGGATACACCCCAAACGAGATTAATGTAAAGGCTAACTCATCAATTTCTTTAAAAGTAGAAAATACAGGCGGAAACGGATGCATTCAAGCATTTACTATTCCGTCTCTAGGATTGCAAAGAGTAATTCCGGTTGGCGGATCTGAGCTTTTTACATTTAATTCCGGTGCAAAAGGCCAACAAATACCCTTTATGTGCAGCATGGGAATGTATAGAGGGGTTATAAACGTACTTTAGTATGGTTAAAAAAATTCAGCTTAAAATCAACGGCATGCACTGCACATCTTGTGCAATGAACATTGACGGAGATCTTGAAGATACTGCTGGCGTAAAAGAATCAAACACAAATTACGCAAAAGCGCTGACTCAGGTGACTTTTGATAGCGACAAAATTTCAGAGGAAGAAATCATAAAAATAATAAAAAATACCGGATACGACGCTCTTCCTTTAAGCTAAACCCCATTAAAAGCTGCAGGTTAAAAAAGTCTTTGAGTATAATATAATAAGGACATGGATTCTAATTTAAACCAGTATTCCGATTTTCTTGTCAAGACTTTTGAGAAAAAGGTTTTAAGGACTTCTGAAAAGGGGCTAACCGTAAATCCGATTGTTTCAGAGCTTGCTACCTGGTATGAAAAATTTAGGAATGCAATTGAATACCGGGAAGAAGAAGTAATACTTCGTGCAAGCATTGAAAGAATTTTAAAAAGGAGATTACTCCTTGGAGGAAATGGAAAAAGCGTCTCCGGACCACTGGTAAGAGAACTCACTTGGGCTAGATATTTTCCTGACGGGTCAATTGAAGAACCAACGATAGACAAGGTCGAAAAAACAGTTGACTTGTATTTAAAACTAAGGACGCAAATTCTTGAAAAACATAAAATCCGGGAGACTTTAATAAATAAATGGATATACCAGCTTATGTCCTCGGAAATCGAACACATCCTCACCCAAAATATCGAAAAGGAAACGGTGAGCAATTACATTTTTCATATTCTAAGAAACAATATAAAAATAACCGATGATACAGACGACGTTAGGGATGTTCAAGTTTTTATCGCCATAAGAAAAGCTTACGCAAAGGATGATTTGGCCTTTTTACACTTTAATCTTTTTAAACAATACTTTGAAGAATTAAACGAAGAAAACGTCGGAACGATTTCAGATAAGTTTTTAGAGGGATACAGGGAAATCGAGAGTCAACTCAATTACCCGGCAAGATACAAGATTTATTCCTATGTTAAAAGACAAATCCCTCCTTTTTTAATCCTGGAGGATGTCTTGAGAAACACAAAAGATAAATTTACCGAACTGGCAAAAAATGACGAAGAATTCCAAAATATAGTTTTTGAAGCATGTCAAGCCAGATACAATAGTATAATCGCTAAAATTAGACGGGCAATCATCAGAAGCGTAATCTTTATTCTTCTATCTAAAGTATTTCTCGCTTTTACAATTGAAGGCACATATGAAAGATTTGTTTATGGACAAATTCAGTGGCTAAATATTGCAATCAACATTGCAGTTCCGACATTTCTTATGATCTCCTCTTCCCTTTTTATCAAAGCTCCCGGGAAAGATAACTCTGTTAGAATCTTGGACAGAATCAAAATTTTATTATTTGACCCTAACCCTCAAATAGGAAGACCTATTTTTGTCAAACATAAAGCCCAAACAAGTAAGTCGGTCCTTGAAAATGTTTTTTCCTTCCTTTGGTTTGCTACGTTCTTTTTAAGCTTCGGGGCGATAATGTATGTCTTGTCGCGACTTCACTTCAATTTAGTAAGCCAGGGCTTCTTCATTTTCTTCTTAACCATCGTCTCTTTCCTTTCCTACAGAATAAACCAAACTGCTCATCTTTATACAGTTCAGGACAAACAAGGGCTCATCACTCCCCTAGTCGACTTTTTTTTCATGCCAATAGCCCGTATTGGCCGATACTTAACAGAAGGAATTTCCCAATTAAACATTCTTTTGTTTGTTTTGGATTTGATAATTGAGGCGCCATTTAAGGCTCTGGTTGCCTTTTTTGATCAGTGGTTCCACTTCCTCCACGCCAAACGCGAAGATTTGGGGTAATTATATTAAATATTACATAACCTTTTTAGTAAATCCAATTCGCCACCCATAATATATTTATCAAAATCCTCAGACGGAATTGTTTCAAATATTTCAAGGTCATTAAATTGTTCATCAATATTATCAAGTAAGCCTTCAACTGCAGATTCTTCACTTTCTCCTAACCTCACAAGTTGCCCCACTTCTCTGATAAAAAAACTTTTGTCATAGGCAAGAGAAAATAATCTTGGCCACTCTTTGTGTAAATGTTTTTTTACTACTCTGGATTCTTTTTTAACAGCTATTACCATAGGCTGACGAGAAGCTAACATATTTGCCAAATATTTCTCTGTCTTACATAGAATGTTAATAACTTCAGGACTTAAATTTCTTCTTCGGTCAGATTGTAAAACAGATGAGCAAAAAAATAATACGTCCCTTATTGCTTCTGGTCCTTGTAGGGCAAAATCCAAACTATGTGAAAAAGAATTAGAAACGTGAACTGATTGTTTTTCAGCAAGGCGGACAAAATATGGAGAATGTCCCGGATCAGTAATTTTTACAGCATTAGCTAATTCCATCAAAAGATTTTTATCATAAACAATATCAAATGGAGAAATTCCATTAGCTTTTAAACTATCTACAAAGGTCGCCGACGTACCGTGAAAAAAACGAAGATCTCTTAGGTTTTCATTCCATGCTTTTTCTGCAACAGAAATTTGTCTTACTCTTTCATTGAAAGGAAACAAACCCCTTTCGTAATTTCTTTCTGCTAATACATTCATTGATGGTATTTTACCAAAATCCATTTACTCATTCCAAAAGAGGGAGATTTGAGATAACCTCTTCTTTTAATGCACCTACTCCAAAATTTTAAGCCCTTTCTACCCTTGGGGGGTTAACTTTTACGTAAACGGGGATTATTTGTGTTCCTTCAGGAACCATTTTTTTTATTTGCTCACAAGTTTTATTTATATCTTCTAAGTGTTGCTCTTCGCTTACGGGATTTCCTGCACATTCTTCGTGTCCGTGAACTACAATTCCCCGACTATGATGTTTTTCAAGGGAAATTAAAATTTTTTGTTTAATTGACTCAAACAAAAGGCTTCCGTCTTCCTCCACTGCAAGTTTTCCAACGAGTCCTGCCTCCGTAATTGTATCCGGATATTCTGCATTAAATTTTTCTTTACCAAAATCAGCAATTACTTTTTGGACTCGTCCATCCATACAACCAACACCGGTAAAAAAAGTTCCGTGACTATCTGACATAGAAAAAATTATATTTTAAGAAACATATAAAAACAAGGGATTAAACATTGTTTTACGAAAGGTTTTATGCAAGAATTAGTTTTACAACTTGTGAAAAATAATAGAAAGGCAATATGAAACAAGACTTTTTTATAAACTCTGACGGAGGCTCACGCGGTAATCCCGGAGAAGCAGCATACGGTTTTGTTATATACGACCAAAATAAAAAATTGATTTTTGAAAAAGGAGAAAGAATCGGTATTAATACTAATAATGTTGCAGAATATATGGGAGTTATATCCGCATTGAGATGGATAAAAGAAAATTCAAAAGTCGAAAATCCAAACATAGATTTTTTTCTTGATTCAGAATTAGTCACCTCTCAACTAAACGGAGCTTATAAAGTTAAAAACGAAAATTTAAGGAATTTATTTTTTACAGCAAGAAACCTCATTGAAGAAATAAAGGGAAACGTTAAGTTTACCGCAATTCGAAGAGAATCCAACACAGAGGCCGACAAAATGGTGAATCTGGCTCTTGACGGTCTTGTTTAGACACCTTGCCAAACATACCTCTTTTTGCAAGAATTAGTTAATGCCCAAACATATTCTTGAAACAATTGAAAAAGAAGAACCTATTATATTCATTTGCGGTAATAATCTGCTGGCAAAAGAGTTAATTGACAAATTTATCAGAGATTTTAAAATTCTTCACCTAACCGATTCCGAGACAGAAGAAAAACACGAACCAAAAAAATACTATAAATTACTTCCAGAGTCTGCATATCTTCTCAAGAATCTTGAGGAAAAAATTGACTTTGCAATTGTATTTCTTTCTGACATCAAAGATAAAAAATACCTACAACATATTTTGCCGAAAGCAATTGAAGACAACGCCAAGACGTTAATACTTGTTGATGTGAACTTTGCTTCTGATTTCTACGACGCAATTCTTGAGTATAATAGAAATGAAAATGTAAGATTTGTTTTAACAGGAGATATCTATGATAAAAGCGCGTTAAAATCTAAAACCTCGAAAATTATACAAAACGCATTTTTAAAGAAAAGCGTCACTCTTTCGGGAAATGATTTAGAACCGCTCTTCACAATATTTTTAGACGACGCAATTGAAGGAATAAACCAAATTCTTTTTTCAAATTTTAAAACTGCCAAAATATTCAATCTCTTTTACAATCATCCGCAAACATTAGTATCAGCCATTCACTTGATAAAGAGGGTAGAGCCAGATCTAGAAATAAAATTTAAACAAGAAAAAAATGCAGAAGAGAATCAAACTTATGGTCAAATAGAGCAGGATATTAAAACAAAGTTTGGGTTTATCCCTGAATACTTGGACGAATTCTTTGTAGGATTTGAAAAAAGCTTAAGAATTTTAAGCGAGAAAGGTTTCGAAGAAGAAAAAGAAAATCAACCAATACTTGAGAGGATAAATTCAATTAAGAAAACTCCACAAAAAGTACTGACTAATAGATTTCTAATTTCTGCATTTATTGTTTCTTTTATCTTTTATGTATTAATTGTTTCATCGTCATTGTTGCTTGGGATTTCGACTTTTAAAACCGGCGTTTCCGAATTTAAACAAGGGAATCTTCCAAAGGCTCTAACAACAATAAAAGTCTCCCAAAATTTCCTCTCTTTAGCGGAGCCAAGTATAGTTCTTGCTTCGCAGGCAAAAATTTTAAGCAATAATGTATCCGACTTAGTTTTAGCAACACAAGTAAGCCAAATTGTAAAACAAGGGGTATCGGATCTTGAAATAATTGATAAACTTTCGAGGGGAGTTGAAAGGGAAAAGTTTGAAAAACTATTATCTGATCTATATTACCTATACTTTAGGACCGAACAGTTAAAGCTTGAAAGCAATAATGATAATCTTAATAATTTAACAAACAAAGAGTTAACAAATCTATTAAGCCTCGGGCCTGTTCTTCCTCAGGTTTTAGGCTTTGATAAAGACAAAAATTATCTTCTTTTGTTCCAAAATGACGGTGAGCTTAGACCTACCGGAGGCTTCATTGGTTCTATTGGTGAACTGACAATATCAAAAGGAAGGATGAAGGAAATAAAAATTAAGGATGTTTATGAACTGGACGGACAGCTAAAGGCGCATATTGAACCAAATTATATTATAAGAAGATTCTTACAGCCCCATCTATATTTACGGGACACCAATTTTAATCCAGACTTTGAAATTGCTGCTTCTAATGCTGCTCAGATATATAACCTTGAAACTCAAAAGCAAATCGATGGAGTAATAGGAATTAATTTCACATCAATTAAACAAATCATTAAAGAAATTGGTCCAATTAAACTTCCCGGGTACAATAAAACAATTGATGAAAATAATGCTTTTGAATTTTTACAAAGCACGATAGAAGACAAATTCTTTCCCGGCTCAACAGGAAAAAAAGACGTGCTAAACGCACTTTTTAACCAAATAACTCTTAAGCTTGAGAAGAATCCTGAAAACTATTTTAAAATCTTGAAAATTCTCCCAAAGCTTCTTTCAGAAAAACGAATTCTTTTTGTGTTTAATACCAACTCTATTCAAAAACTGTTTAATGTAAATGGATTTTCAGGAAGCTTTACTGATTTAAGAGATAGTAAACCCGATCAATTAAACGATATTTTTTCTATAAATGAAGCAAACATCGGAATAAATAAGGTGAATGCTGATGTAAAAAGAAAAGTTGAATATGTCTTAAATCTGGATCAGAAAGATCTCACATCAAAAGCAATAATAGAATTTGAAAATACAAGCCAAAAAAATGATTATAAAACATATTTACGAATTATTGCTCCTTTAGGAAGTAAAATTAATTCCATCAAGATTGACGGAAAAGAAGAAAAAATAGCTTCCGCTGTCACTGACTTTAAGATTTACGAATCAAAAATATTTGCTCCTCCTTCAGGCCTTGAAGTCGATTCAGTTCAAGATAAAAACAAGCAGTTAATGGGTTTTATAACTACAGTCCCTAAAAGCTCAAAAAAAACAGTAGAGGTTATCTATAAAAATGGTTTGACCGTTCCGGTAAAAAACCTTTTTTCCTATTCGCTTCTTGTTTATAAGCAGCCGGGAGTTGAAGTGTTGCCTTTTGATCTTTCTATAATTTATAATCCGTCTATTGCACCATTCGAAGTGCAAAACGCGGAAACTCGACCCGGAGAGATAAGAATATCTGACACTATTAGTCAAGACAAAGAATTTAAAATGAAGCTTAAAAAAACCGATAGATGAAATTAAATACCTTTATTACAAGTTTTAAAATTCCTTTAATAGTGCTTATCGGGATTATTTTATATCTTGTCCTATTATTTTTTAAAACAGGGTATAAAGAATTATTTATTCTCGTAATTATTGCCCTTGGAAGCTACGAACTCTTCAAAGATACTTTAGGAGCACTTTTAAGAAAACAGTTTGCTCTAGATTATATCGCCATACTTGCAATTATTGTCTCCGTTGTAACGGGAGAATATCTTGTTGCAGCTGTTATTGCCCTTATGATTTCAAGTGGAAGAACTCTTGAAGATTATGGGGTAGCTCAAGCAAAAAAAAGCCTTACAAAACTGGTTGACCGCATACCAAACGACATAACTCTTTGGGAAAATGGGAAAGCCGGAAGAAAAGAAATAATAAGCAATGTAAAAACAGGAGAAGAAATATTAGTTAAGAGAGGGGAGGTCATTGGACTGGATGGAATCTTGACGTCACAATCTGCATTAACAGACGAGTCTTCTTTGACAGGAGAACCATATCTTATGGAAAAGTTTGAAGGAGACCAAATAAGAAGCGGGACAATTAACGTAGGAGACGTAATTATCATAAAAGTAACAAGCACCCAGGAAAATTCAACCTACAACAAAATAATTGAAATGGTAAAAAATGCTCAAGGGGAAAAGGCTCCTTTAATTAGACTGGCAGATAAATACAGCACTATCTTTACTTTAATAACAGCTGTAATAGCCGGCTTTGCCTACATTATCTCAGGAAGCCTGCATCAGGTATTAGCAGTTCTTGTGATAGCAACTCCCTGTCCTTTAATCCTTGCAACTCCAATTGCCTTGATGGGCGGAGTGAGTGCATCAGCAAAAAAAAGAGTAATAGTCAAAAAGCTTGCAAGTATTGAAGCTTTATCGCGCGCTAAAGCATTTATTTTTGACAAGACGGGAACTATTACGCTGGGGAAACCAAAACTCGTAGAGTTTAGTAATCTGTCAAAGCTTAAAGATAATGAACTTCTTGGAATAGCAGAGGCAATTGAAAGAAATTCTCTCCATCCATTGGCAAAAGCCGTTGTCACTTTTGCAAGAGAAAAAAACGCTTCTGTTTTTTCATCAAAAAAAGTTAGCGAAAAAATAGGTTCAGGAATAGCTGGAAATGTAAACGGAAAAACTTATACACTAAAAAAAGGCGAGGAAGAAGGGATGTTAATAGAGCTCTTCCAAGAGAAGAGTAAAATTGGAATTTTTAAATTTGAAGATGAAATAAAAGAGGATTCCAAAGAAATAATAAAAGCGCTCAAAAAAATGGGAATAGAAATTCATATTTTTACAGGTGACAAAAAAGAAGCAGCCGAAAAAGTAGTTGGGCTGCTTGGTGAAAGTATAAATTTAAAAGCTGAGTGTAAGCCTGAAGACAAACAGAAAGGGATTAAGGAATTGAAGAAAGAGGGAAAAATTACTGCGATGGTTGGGGATGGGATAAATGATGCTCCCGCACTTGCGCTTGCCGATGTAGGAATTGTTTTTTCAAATGAGGAACAAACAGCCGCTTCAGAGGCAGCAGACATTGTCTTTTTAGGAAATGACTTTTCACTAGTTCTTGATTCTTTCAAAATTTCCAAAGGAACAATAGACATTGCCTTGCAAAGCATCTTGTGGGGAATCGGAATAAGTATAGGGGGTATGGTTTTCGCATCTGTTGGGCTTATTCCCCCACTAATCGGGGCTGTATTACAGGAGGCAATTGATGTTGCGGTTATTATTAACGCTCTTCGGGCAAGCAGACTCTAATCGGTAAATTCTTGAACAAACATTTCTCCGTATATTCCGGCATTTAAAATGCCAATCCCAACCTTTCTAAAGTTTGGAGATAAAATATTTTCCCGATGTCCCTTGCTTTTCATCAAACCATCCATTGCGATTTGAACATCCGGCGCCAAGGCAAGATTTTCTCCGGCATAGGTGTATGAAATTTGGTCTTTGTCGAGCCTATCAAAAGGCGAGTAGCCTTCAGGTGTGTAGTGGGAAAAATAACCGCGCTCAAGCATATCTTTCCCATGACTTCTGGCTGCTTCAACCAAAGCCACATCCACCCTTAAAGGGGGAAGTCCGACTCTCTGTCTCTGATTATTAACAAGGACCAACATTTCATTTTCAGCAGATTTATCAACCGTATAAGATTTGGTAGAAAAATTTAACTTTACTGTTTCGTTTGACTCAGGTTTGATTGTAAGAAAATTTATAGTTTCGTCAATTACTCCTCCAAAAATCTGTTTTACGTCTGACTCAAGGCTTTGAGTTCTTGTAAAAAGAAC
>JAKAHW010000125.1 GCA_021825285.1 bacterium | reverse complement strand
CCTCCAGCGTACCCGTATTCGATATTGAAGATATATAAGAAGGCGAAACGAAGGAATTTTCCAAAAATATCTTCAAAACCTCAATTACCGGCCCTTTTGCACCAAGTCCTAGAACCGCTTGTTTATCCGCCCTTATTTCCCGCTCAATTTTGTAGTGTTCTAAAAATCTAGGAATAAGAGGAAAAAAAGGAAAAAGAAATTCCGGCAATGAACCTATGAATAAAGTCAGCGAGTCCGCGTGCTCAAGATGGTACTTTTCGTGAAGCAAGATTGCCTTAAGTTGCTCTACCGTCATTATAGAAACTGTTTTTGTAGAAATGTATATATGGGGCTTTCTGATACCTAAACAGAAGGCAAATAGCCTTGTATCTTTGACAATTGACACTTTATTCTTCAAACCAATTTTTTGCGCTAACATTAATACATCCCCACCCGTTTTCTCATTTTTGATTAAATAGTTTTTCATTCGGCGTATTTTTATAAAAGTCATAAAAACTTTAATTAATAAAACAAAGCTTATAAGTAAGATAAAAAGAGAAACAAAAAAGCCAAGCTCATGGGGAATTTTTATAGAATAAGAGTCTATTAAAAACTGGCAATAATAAACTGTGTGTAAGAAAAATGTAGGTACTAGTTTATATATTATTAAAAGCATACTCATACCCAAAAAGAGCGTTGTGGAAGTAAATATAATAAAATTTTTATTTATTTTTTTCATTTTTCTCAAGCAATTGCACAAAATATTCTTTTTTTTCTTTAGGTAGATTATCTATACTTTCAACAAATGAAGAAATTGCAGTGTCTCCGAACGAACTGATAAATTTTTTTAAAAAGACCCGGGCGACGTTTTGAGTATATTTCTCTTTTGATAACTTTGGAGAATAGACATAACCCAATTTACTTTCTTTTCTAGTTAATAACCCTTTGTCAAAAAGTCTTTGAAGAATGGTTGCAATAGTTGTATAAGCAAGTCTTTTATTTTTTTCAAGACTTGTTAGGACCTCACGGGCAGAACAGTTACCCTGTTCCCAGACTATATCCATTGTTTGCTGTTCAAGTTCACCTAGAGAAGTCGATTTCATACTACATATTGTAGAAGATGTTTTACCAAATTACAACGATTTCTTGTACGTGCCTCAAGCATACAACGTAAATTAGTGGATTAAATAGAAATCATTGTCTATGTTTATGGTTTATATAGCACTCATTATTTTCTTCATTAGCCTAGTTTATTCAGGTCAAAAAGTTTATAGTTATCTCGTCTGGTACATAGGAGACGGATCACTGGGTCATTTTAATTTAAGTGTAGAAAATTATTATACTACATCCACCTTATGCAAAACCTGTGCGTTCATTCCCTGATGTTCTATCTCGCTCCAGGTGGAAAGATAAAACTTCATGCCACTTTGTTTTTCAGTCAGAATTTTTTTAATATAACCGTAAACAGATGAGAATTTATCGTCCGGGGTAACAAATATAATCCTCGGGAAAGGCTTTTTCATGTTGTCCTCCCACCAGTTTTTATTGAAATACCAGAAATACCTCTGTATCCTCTCTTTTATACCATTCCACTGTTTGTTAGAGTCAAAAATATCAAGAAAGTATCCTTTAACTTCCCCGTTCTCTTCCCTAATCGTAAAATATGCATCAGGTTCAGGAAGAATGATATATCTTACCCCTTGCAAATCGACATTGGTAAAAAATGTCAATTTCCCTTTGCCTTTCCCGGCAGTTTTTACAAGGTCAAGCAAGGAAATGTAGATATCCGCAAGAAACAACCAATGTTTCTTTGAAATATACGAGTTTTTATGTTCCCTCCACACCCTATCGAGTAATGGAATAGTTATGTCTTTTATCTCCCTGTGCTCCAAAAAATATTGTCGTCCCATAGTCCCTAACGAATAGAAAGCCGGTTCTTCGTCTATCTTTTTTGTGTAGTACCTTCTCACGTACTTTTCCTTTGTTAAATCGTTTAACCATTCTATTGTCCTTTTCCAGTCCTTTTGATTAAGAAATTTTTGAATGTGTTTTCTGTTTAGGAATCTGAATTTATATAATTTTATGGATATTTCTTCTTTTCTTTTTTTGACAGTATTTTGTGGAGTTTTTTCAGTTTTTGTTTTTCTCATCCCTTACCCCCTTATATATTTATATATAAGTATATATGCGTAGTGATTTCTTAGAGTTTAGCTTCATTTTTATCGATTTTTTGCCCAAGCCGGCTTGGGCATTTTTATTAGTCACCAAGGTATAAAGATGGTTTGGAAAAATCTTCCGTCTTTTCTTTAGTTTCATTGTCCCCGGTTGTCTTTGTTGCTCTTTTTACCGGCTTTTGTTTAACATAAAATTTTGCATAACGGTTTCTTGAAAATCTGACCAAATCGTCAAATTTTTCTATATCTTTTGTTATATCAACCGGAACAGTCATTCCGGAAAACGGTTCGTCCGGAATAACCGCCGATATTTTCATGTAGAATTTATACAACGGCAAATTGGAGATTTCTCCTGCTTGAATGTACGGCGAAAACTGTGGAAGCATTAGTTTTTCATCGTCGGGGTTTGCGCTTCTGAATGAAATGACGGTCCCGACATTTGCCAAGATTACGTTAACAATGTTTTTGTCTTTCTGCTGGGAAGTGGATTGTTCGGCCATTGTTAAAAATACTTTGTATTTCCTTGACTCGGACAGCATTTGTATGAATGAGGGCGTTGCAAAGTTTTGGAACTCGTCAACATAAAGATAAAATGGTTTTCTGTCTTCTTGCGGTTTCCTTGCCCTTTTAAGTGACGCAAGTTGAATTTTAGTCAATATCATAATTCCCAAAACTTCGGAATTATCTTCTCCTATTTTCCCCTTTGAAAGGTTGCAGATTAATATTTTTCCGCTGTCCATAATTTCTTCAAAGTTAATGGTGGATTTAGTCTGTTCCATAATCCTTTTTGCAGTAGGTGAAAAAAGGAACCTCCCTATCCTTGAAGTGATGGGGCCTATCATTTTAACTTTCTGGTAATCTCCGGCTTTTCCGAATTCGTTTTTCCAGAAATTCTTGAGGTTCTCGTCCTCGATACTTTTTAAGGCGTTTCTTTGGAAAGCCGTATCGGTTAATAGCTGGTAGACGGTAAAGATATTCGGGTTTTCAAGGCACAAAGCCGTTTGAATAGTGTTTCTTAAAATATATTCCAGCCTGTGGGCATGGGCTGACCAGACTTCGGAAAAGATTTTCCTGAATAATGAAATAACGCTTTCTGTTATAAGC
>JAKAHW010000124.1 GCA_021825285.1 bacterium | reverse complement strand
AAATTATTCCAACGAAGAATCTTTTTACAATGCCATTGGTCTTGATTTTATACCTCCTGAGCTTCGTGAAGATCAGGGAGAAATCGAAGCCTCACAGAAACACAAACTTCCTAAACTAATAGATCTTTCGGACATAAAGGGCGATCTGCATACTCATTCAAATTATCCGATTGAACCAAGCCATGATCTTGGACGCGATGCGATGCAGGCAATGTTAAAAAAAGCTGTAGAGCTAAAATATGAATATTTAGGTTTTTCAGAGCATAATCCAAGCCAATCCAAACACTCTGCTAAAAAAATATACGAAATCTTAAAAAAACGCGATGAATACATAGAAAAACTCAAATCAAACAATAAAAATGTTCGTATATTTAAATTGCTCGAAATAGATATTCTCCCCGATGGGACACTTGCCGTAGACGACAAATCTCTTGATCTGCTTGATGGCGCAGTTGTTTCTATCCATAGTGTTTTTACAATGGACAAGGAACAAATGACAGATAGGGTTATAAAAGGTCTTTCTCACAAAAAAGCAAAAATACTTGCCCATCCGACCGGAAGAATTCTTCTGGAGCGCCCGGGATTTGAACTTAATTGGGAAAGACTGTTCGACTTTTGTAAAAAATATAATAAAGCATTGGAGATTAACAGTTGGCCAAAGCGTCTTGATATATCCGACTCTGTAATAAAGCTTGCTGTTAGCGCGGGAGTTAAAATGACAATAGACAGCGACAGTCACGAAGTTTCTCAGATGGAAATGCAAAAATTCGGGGTTTTTATGGCAAGAAGAGGATGGGCTCAAAAGAATGACATCTTGAATACTTTATCGTATAATGAATTCTCTGAGTGGATTAAAAAATAAGAAAGGAGGTGCCACATGAATTTAGCTGTAATTGTAGTAGTCTTAATCGTAATTGCATTTTTGTGGTTTTTGTATAACAGCATTGTAGTTGCAAAAATGCGTGTCTCTGAAGCTCTCTCTCAAATTGACGTTCAACTTAAACGAAGAACGGATTTAATTCCTAATCTTGTTGAAACCGTAAAGGGTTACGCGAAACATGAAAGGGAAATATTTGAGAAAGTATCTCAGGCAAGACAAAATCTCGTCTCCGCTAAAGGACCTGCAGAAAAATCAGAAGCGAATAATCAACTTAGCCAAACCCTAAAGTCTATTCTTGCTATTGCAGAAAGCTATCCTGATCTTAAAGCTAGTCAAAATTTTATTGAACTTCAGGATGAAATAGCGGACACAGAAAATAAAATAGCCTATGCACGACAATTTTATAACAGCGTCGTCTTGGACTATAATACAAAGCTTAAAGTATTTCCCAATGTTATTTTTGCAAACTTATTTCATTTTACAGATGCTGAATTTTTTGGAGCTAACGACTCTGAAAAACAACCTGTAAAAGTAAGTTTTTAATCTATGAATATTTATTCTTCGATTTCTGCAAATAAGAACAAAACATGGGCAATAATGCTTTTGTTTGTTCTTGTAATTACAACGATCGTGTATGTTTTTAGCAAGGCTCTGGGTTATGGAATGGGCTTTGCCGGAGTGGCGTTGATAATTGCAGGAATAACAAGTATAGGCAGCTATTATTATTCGGATAAGATTGTCCTGGCAACTTCCGGAGCACAGGAAATCAAGAAAAGCGACAACCCTAAACTATTTAGAATAGTTGAAAACCTATGTATTGGAGACGGATTGCCGATGCCAAAAATTTACACAATAAATGATTCCTCGGCTAATGCGTTCGCGACCGGGAGAAATCCTGAGCATGCAATTGTTTGTGTTACTTCGGGAATTTTACTTCTTCTTGATGAAACAGAGCTTGAAGGAGTAATCGCTCATGAACTCTCTCATGTCAAAAATTTTGATATCCGACTAATGGGCATCGTCGCAATACTGGTTGGGTTCGTGGCAATTCTATCTAATCTCTTTACTAATCAACTCTGGTTTGGAGGCTTTAACAACCGAGAAGAAAGAAATAATTCTGCGCAAACATTATTCTTAATAATTGGAATAATTCTCGCAATACTTTCCCCTATTGTTGCAACATTGATACAACTTGCTGTTTCCAGAAAACGAGAGTTCCTGGCTGATGCATCGGGAGCGCTTTTAACGCGTTATCCCGAAGGATTAGCAAGCGCATTGGAAAAGCTTTCAAACGATAAAAACAGTCTTAAATCAGCCAGCAACGCAACAGCACATCTTTTTATTGTAAACCCATTTAAAGGAAAGGATACGAAGCAATGGTTCGTATCTCTTTTTGACACTCATCCCCCGATCGAAGAACGCATTAAAGCACTTCGATCAATGTAGAGATGAATCTTTTATTAATAATTTTTGGGAAATTTGTTTCTCTTATAAGCAGAAAATTAAATATGGGACATGGCTCAACATGGCCCGGACACTTAGCACTTTCTTTAAATAAAAATTTTGTAAAAAATACCATTGCTTCATCTTCCGTCAAGACAATATTTATTACGGGAACTAACGGAAAAACTACTACGTCAAAGATCATAGAATCAATACTAAAGGAGTCCGGAAAATCTGTATTGTTAAATTCATCCGGAGCAAATTTGTTAAACGGTATTGCCTCCTCCATAATCATAAATTCAAATATTCTGGGGAAAATAAAAAAAGATTTTGCAATCTTTGAAATAGACGAAAATGCGCTCAGCCAGGCTGTGGAAAATCTAAAACCTGATTATATAGTTTCTCTAAATTTATTTAGAGATCAGCTTGATAGATACGGAGAGTTGGACAGTATAATTAAGAAATGGAAAAAAATATACGAAAAACTAGAGAGAACAACATTTATACTCAATGCTGACGATCCTCAAATTTCTTTTCTCGGAAACAAGGCTAAAAAAAGATACTATTTTGGCCTCAATAATAAAGAAATTGAACAAAAAAAATCAGAACATGCGTCAGATTCAATATTTTGCCCTAATTGCGGTAATAAATTAAAATATGAATCAATTTACTTTTCTCATTTAGGGAATTGGAAATGCACTAGCTGTGGGTTAACACGCCCGAAGCTCTCGCTCGACGAATATTCTTACTATCCCCTATCCGGAACATACGGAATGTACGACACGCTTGCCGGTGTGCTACTTGCAAAAATTTTGGGAATAAAGGAAGAATTTATATTAAATTCTTTAAAAAAGTTCAAACCGGCTTTTGGCAGACAAGAAATACTAAAATTAGATAACAAATTTATTAAATTTTTTCTTTCAAAAAATCCAATCAGCT
>JAKAHW010000009.1 GCA_021825285.1 bacterium | reverse complement strand
AATCAATCCCCCACCACACTCCTAAGCTTGTTTTTGATAGAAATCTATTTTAAAATATCATTTACGCCTGAGTGGTGGAATGGTATACACGCACGCCTTAAGAGCGTGTCCCAAAAGGATGAGGGTTCGAGTCCCTCCTCAGGCACAGTTTATTCCCAGTCTTTCTTGTAGTAAACTTTTCCTTTCAAATTTTTTGGCATGTATTCCTGCTCTACTTTTTGACCGGTTTCTTTTTGGACAAGCCAAGGATACCTTACATGCCCTTTTCCGTAGTCAAAACTTTTCATAATTTTGTTCGCCGCATTTCTTAGGTGTAATGGAATTGGTTCAAGCCGCGCTTCATCTATATCGGAGAGCGCTTCAAAAAGGCCGTTTGTTGAGGCAATAGATTTCTTAGCAGTTGCCAAATAGCTGGCTGTTTGTGCTAAAATTAATTGCGCTTCCGGCATTCCAATCATGTGGACAGCCTGAAAGCATGCGGTTGCAAGAACAAGAGCAGTCGGCTGCGCGTTTCCTATGTCTTCTGAAGCAAAAATAACCATTCTTCTTGCAATAAAAAGTGGATCTTCTCCTGCTTTTATCATTCTTGCTAAATAATGAAGCGTTGCGTCCGGTTGATTCCCCCGCATGGATTTAATAAAAGCGGAAATTGTGTCGAAATGATAATCCCCCTTTTTATCATAGTAAATTGCTTTTCTTTGAACCGCTTCCTCCGCATCCTTAAGCTTTACATTTTGAGACAAGGATGCAGCAAGCTCTACTGCGTTTATTGCAACCCGGCCGTCTCCATCCGAGTGTTTAACTATATGCTCTATTGCATCTTTTGCAAATTTTTGTTTGGGATATTGTTTGGTTGCGCGTAAAACAATTTTTTTAATCTGTTCATCCTCAAGTTGATAAAGTTTGTAAACCTGACTTCTTGAGATTAATGGTGCATTAATCCTGAATCCCGGATTTTCGGTTGTGGCTCCGATTAAAACAATTGTTCCGTCTTCAACATGGGGCAAAAAAGCGTCTTGTTGGGATTTGTTGAACCTATGGATTTCGTCTACAAATAATACTGTTTGTTTTGATTCTTTTTCCATTAGTTCGCGTGCATATTTAATGACTTTTCTCACATCCTCAACTCCGGATGTAACTGCTGAGAAAAACTCAAAATTTGCCGCAATTTCGTTTGAAATAATATGTGCCAGCGTAGTCTTTCCAACTCCCGGAGGACCCCATAAAATCATAGAAGTCACCTTTTTATTTTCAATCATCCGCCTGATAGGCTTGCCGGGTCCGGTAAGATGGTCTTGACCTTGGAATTGGCTTAAATTTTTTGGACGAAGTGACTCTGCCAGAGGTACTTGCATAAAAGTATTGTATCACGAGGTGTAAAATGTTTGTGCTTAGGAGAGATAGATGACGAATGTGTGGACCGGAAGAGATTCGAACTCTCAACCCCTTCCATGCCATGGAAGTGCGCTACCGTTGCGCCACCGGCCCTAACGATAGAGCGATTACAACGTACTTACATGAGGCTTTTAGCCTTGATTATTAGACTTGTCCTGCGCAGGACTGTTTGGATTTGTAGCCCAAAACTAACCATATAATAACATATTTTTATGAAAAAAAATGTATGAATTTATCCCTTGAAAAGGCTCGTGAGGATGAGCATGAGAGCCGCTCCCAAAAAGAAAGGAATGGTATGAAGAAAAGGATTGTTTTTGGATTTTTCGTGAATTTCAGGCAAAAGGTCAGTCAGGGAAAGATAAAGAAAATTAGCAGTAGTCAAAGAAAGAAGAACAGGTAAAGAGTTGGTGATTTTTGACCCGAAATAAAATCCAATGAGCGCTCCAACAAAAGCAAAAAGTCCTGTAGCAACGTTAAATCCCAAAACCTTTCCTCTTTTGTATCCTGAATGTAATAAAATTCCAAAGTCACCCAATTCATGGGGAATTTCATGAATAAAGACAGCAGTAGTTGTTATTAGACCTAAAGGAAACGAAATAATAAACGTGGTAGCAATAGATATTCCGTCAATAAAGTTGTGAAGTCCGTCTCCAAACATTAAAAACGGAATTGGAAGTCTAAGATTTTTGCCTTCTTCGTGTTCGTGATGATGAAAGTGAAGAAAAACACGCTCGATTAAGAAAAATAAGCCGATAAAAACAGTTACCAGAAAATATGCGTTTTTTGATAAAGAAACTGCTTCCGGAAAGGTGTCTGTAAGTCCTGTTGCAAGAAGAGCCCCTGCCCCAAAAGAAACAAGATGAAAGGAAATAGATTTCATTGCCCTCTCTTTTAAAAGCATTACGGAAACTAAAAATAGCGAAGCAATTGAAGCCAAAAATGTGAAAAACAAAATAATTCCAAGCATATTTAAAGCAATTATACATCATTTGGCTTGAGTTTTGTTCTGTTTGAAGTTAAAATATGAAGACCGGGGATTAGCTCAGCTTGGATTAGAGCGCGCGCTTTGGGAGCGTGAGGTCGGAGGTTCGAATCCTCTATCCCCGACTGAACATCGTGAAGGGGTAACTCGTTCATCCCCGACAAATTTCTGTTAAACGTTTCTCCAAATGCGATTAAAGAACGAACGTAAGAAGTACATTCCGGTGCTTTTGGCAACGTCTGATGGCCTCACAAGGGATAATAATCTTGATTCAATTTCTCTTTGAATTTTTGAGATCTTGTTTTTGGTGTAAATAAAAGCTCCAATTGCAAAAAATAAGGCAATTAGCATTATCGACATAAAAACTATACCTATGGTATAAAAAGCTATTTGTAGTCCTTCCATATTTACCTAGCCTTTTTTACGGGTGTTGTTTTCGGTTCTTCTACGCCTTGTGTGTCAATTGCTTCTTCTGGTTCGTCTTTAAAACTATCTATAGCTTTCATTGAGCGTCTTTGAACGTCTTTTACAACATCGTTGAGCTTGTCCCTGTTTTGTTTTTGTGAAAGCGCCATGGCACCTGCACCAATCGCCGCCCCAAAAAGCATACTTGCAAAGTTCTTTCCAGCATTGCTTTCTTTCTTCCTAAAGATATTTGTGTACATATAAAAAGCTCACCTCCTTAATCCTTCCAAATATTAACTTTGTCAGGTAAGGAGCAAATAATATAAGGGTAAGAAAATGGTTAGAAGGTTTTCAGCTTAAATTTGAGGCGCTTTAAAAACTTCCCGAAGCTTTCTATATGCGTTTAAAAAAAATGGTTTATTTGTCTTTTTTGTCTTTAAAAATTGAGCTTCTAAAGGTGTTTTTGCTCCAATTACTCTCTTGTCTAAAACGAATACATAGACCTCTGCTTCGGGAGATGTGAGATAGTAATAATTGTAGTTTTCTTTTAAGTACGCTATCTCTTTTTTGTTTTCTGAGCAGAAATTCAAGCAAGAAAAAACTAAGTGTTGATATTTGTTTAGGTTTTTGTAGGGATTCTTCCAGTCGAAGGCATATGAATTTATGAAAAATGGATACCAGAGGACATCCGGGTCAATGGCGGTTGATCCGTTTATGATAGCTGTTTCATAAGGCTTAAGGTAAGATACCGTTTGTTTTGTCAATTCATATCTCCACAAATTTGATTCAACTTGATAATTCTTGCTTTGGTTTAGGAAAAATAGATAAATAAAACTAATTAAAAAAATCAAGATTAAGATGATTTTGTTTAGTTTTAATTGGTGCAAACAATAAGCAGATGAAAGCACAACAAAAGGCAGCAAATAGTGAATTAGGTACGGGTGTGTAAAGGACGCTTGAGCGTAAAGGATAATATGAAAGAGGCCAAATAAAAGCAATATTAAAAGAACAAGATTTATTTGACTTGATTTCTTTTGTTTAAAAACCCAAAATAGAGAGATAACGGAAAGAGTAAGAATAATTGGATTAAAGTAGATTAAAAAGCGTAAAAACATAGTTTGCGTCCATAAAATTGGCCACATAGGCGTGGTTAATAGTCCGTTAAAACTTCTTAAAGCTACCGCATTTTTCAGGTCTTGAAAACCACCCATTATATTTACGGTTAACGCAACAAACAACAATGCAGTTACAAATCCTGATGCGGCAATTATGAGGCCCTGTTTTGTCTGTTTGCTCTTGAAATAAAGAGGCAGGAGGAACAGGGAGAAATAAACCATGGGCCAGTCGCTTAAAGCACCTAAAATTACAGCTAATATTGACAAGTAAAAATATTTTTTGTTTTTAGTTTTGAAGTACTTAATTGATGAATAAAGGATAAGTAAAATAAAGAACAGAACCAAAGGCTCCTGTCCTATCAGTTTCCCGAAAATTGTTGTTGTGGGAACCAGGGACATTACTAAAAGGCAAAAATACGCATAGCGTTTGTCCAAGAGATTTTTGGCAATAAAGTATGTAAGGATTAATGCTCCAAAGGAATAAAGAATCACGGTTAGCCTACCCGACCAAAATGACTCACCAAAAATTTTAAACATTATGGATTCGGAAAAAGATGTCAAAGTCGGATGGTGAAAAAAATAATTTGGTTTTGTCGGAAAATCCCTAGATACAGAGATTAAAGGCGCCAATTTTGTTTCAATATATCCGAATTTATTGAAGTTGTGGGCAATTAGCGAATAAATAGAAAAATTAGTGGCATTAGGCCCGACATAAGGCAAATTTATTTCGTCAAAAATAAAATAAGAAAAAATTAGAAGTGGGATAATATACACCAAAACACGCTGTAACTTTTTAAGCATAAGGAGACTATTTTAGCATTTCTTTTTTTGACAGTTTTTTCAGCATTCTATTCCAGTCGAATAAGCTAATTAGGTAAATCAAAGAGAAGCCAACTAATTCAACTATTAAAGTGTATTTGTTAAACAAATGCCTTTCAAAAATCTCAGTTAGCTGCGATGATGCCAAGTGAGCGGTTGCGATCCAGGACGAATAAGAGACAACTCTTCCTAAGAAAAATATTGAAGCAATCAATTTAATATGGATTTGTGCAAAGCCCGCAGCAATATATACTTGGTTTGAAGGTATCGGCAAGAAAGCGTACGTAAGAAGTACCGGAATTGTGATTTTTTTATGAACATGAAATAGCTTTCCAAATGCTTCATAATTTTTTTGTGATTGCTTAGGAAGGTAGGGCAAAAACTTATACCGCGCAAGACTATACAATATAATTCGCCCTAAAGTTGCAGAAAGCGCACCTATCAGGACAACCGGTATGGGTGAAAGTTTAAATGTCAAAAAGAAAAAAACAAGAACCATCCATGTTGGGGGCATAAAAGCAGGAATGACGTTCATGAACAGAACAAATGCTCCAAGCAGTAGGTATTCCATTTTCTAAGTATAACAAATGGAAAAAATGTTGTTCGAATAAGCCGAGTTTGCTATAATTGTTAGGTTCGTTGCGTTTACGCTGATGAGCGAAACGAAGAAGCGGGAGTAGTTCAGCGGTAGAATGTCTCCCTTCCAAGGAGAAGGTCGCCGGTTCGAATCCGGTCTCCCGCTCACCAATTGATTCAGTCCTCAGAAGGTGCTAGAATGCCCGCATGAGCACACAAGAAATCCCAAAAGGAGTTTTTACAGAAGAACAGGTTGTCGCCTTTAAAGCCCTTCAGGATAGAGCCGTACAGCCGCAAGATGAAGATTTGCCGACCGGCTTTCCTTTTGTCACAGAAAAAGTGGCTGACCAAATGAGCCAAACGCTAAACATTCCTCCGTATGAAAAATATATTCAGTTCCAGTCGACCAAGTATTTTCCCGAATTGACCCATCCTTTTCACAGGGCCCTGCAAATTGCAGAAGATATGTTTTCGCAATTTGCAACAGAGAATAGAACTGGTTTGACAGATAGAGTAAAAGAATGGGTGGAAAAGAAGTTTGGTCAGGGAGACGCGG
Organism: bacterium; assembly: GCA_021825285.1. Next base: position 9,419 of record JAKAHW010000009.1, on the reverse strand, counting down.
TTTGTAATTCAGCTGTGGCGGGTGCGGCGGTTGTTTTAAAAACATTTCACGTCATGCTGGGACCGGATTTTATTGACGCAGTGAAGAAGGTTCCGCCAAAAGCAATGATAGAATCATTTGCAGATAGAAATTCTTTTGTAGACGAAGTTACATTAATAGGAATGACGGCAAATAAAAAGACTATACCTGAACATCAAAATTTTCTTAAGTCAATGGTGAACCAATTTATTCTATATGTTCCTTATGAGGCAGGCGCAGATGCAGGAGCTTTCCGAATGTACAGTTTTTTAGAAGACAACTGGAAGCACATTGGCCCTGAATTACAGGGAAAACCTGATACAATATAGCCTGTGACAAAAACTACCGTATTCAAAGAATCTTTAAATCTTCACAAAAAATTAAAAGGGAAAATTGAGGTTAAGACAAAATTTGAAGTAAAAGATAAAAATGATCTTTCGCTTGTTTATACTCCCGGAGTTGCGGAAGTTAGCTCACAAATAGCCAAAAATCCCGAGAAAGCATACGATTTGACAATTAAAAATAATACGGTCGCAATTGTTTCTGACGGTTCGGCTGTTCTTGGACTTGGGAATATTGGTCCGTATGCTGCAATTCCCGTAATGGAGGGGAAGGCGCTATTGTTCAAAGAATACGCAGGAATAAATGCTTTTCCTATCACGGTTGAAACTCAAAATACTTTTGAAATCATAAATTTGGTCAAAAATATCGCTCCTGTTTTTGCCGGAATAAATTTAGAGGATATTTCCGCGCCGCGCTGCTTTGAAATAGAAGAGGCTTTGCAAAATATAGGGATACCTGTATTTCATGATGATCAACACGGAACAGCAATAGTTTTGCTTGCTGCGTTAATAAATGCAACAAAACTTGCAGGGAAGAAACTTACAGATTTGAAGGTTGTTATTAATGGCGCAGGCGCAGCGGGAACTGCAATTGCAAATCTTTTGATGTGCGTTGGACATGATCCGAGAGTTTGTGAGCCGGTGAAAGATATTATTGTTTGCGATTCAGTCGGAATAATTTCCCAAAATAGGCTCGATATACAAAATAATCCCGGGAAAATGAGACTTTCAAACATTACTAATAAAAAAAATATAGATGGGACTCTAAAAGATGCTTTAAAAGAAGCCGACGTTTTCATCGGAGTCAGCACGGGAAAGGTTCTGAAGCCTCAAATGATTAAGGTTATGGCTGAAAAGCCAATAGTTTTTGCTATGGCCAATCCAATTCCGGAGATTATGCCGGATGTTGCGAAAAAGGCAGGAGCTTTTGTTGTAGGCACAGGAAGAAGCGATTTTCCAAATCAAGTGAACAATGTCCTGGCCTTCCCGGGAGTATTTTTAGGAGCAATTGAAGCTCGGGCAAAAACGATAACAAACGGTATGAAGATTGGCGCGGCATTTGCATTGGCTGGAAGCGTAAAGAATCTAACAGTAGACAATATCCTTCCATCGCCTCTTGATAAAACGGTTCCGAAGATAATTGCCAAAAAAGTCAAGGAAATTTACGTTGAGGAATTAAAGGATCTTAACCTCTAATTTTGTAAAAACACCTCGTTTCTTGTATAATTAAGGCTAGTTGTTTGCTAAATATGCTCTTGTAGCTCAACGGATGAGTCCAGGGTGGCCTCTCCGTTTCGCTGAAGGCTAATATGCTCTTGTAGCTCAACGGATAGAGCAACTCTCTTCTAAAGAGTAGGTTGTGGGTTCGATTCCCGCCAAGAGCGCATGTTTCCAATTTCAGACTCCGTAAGAACAGGAAAGATTCCTTTTGTCTCACTGCTTTTGATAGCAATAAACCTTTTTGTTTTCATCAAGGAGCTTTCTATGCCAAATATGGATAGCTTTTTAATTCAGTATTCTTTAATCCCCAAAGACATAAACTTTTTATCCCTTGCTACCCTTACCCCGTTTTTCACTTCGATATTTTTGCATGGAGGTTTTCTCCACATAATTTCAAATATGTGGTTTTTGTGGATTTTTGGGGACAGCGTTGAAGCAAATTTAGGGAAGATAAAGTTTATAATTTTGTTTTTGTTAACTGGAATTGCAGGAAACGTAGGGCAATTTTTAATAAATCCTGCGTCCTCGATTCCAATACTTGGTGCAAGCGGAGCTGTTTCGGGAGTTATAGGAGCCTATTTTGTATTGTATCCAAAAGCAAAAATCAAGACTCTTCTTTTTCTCTTTTTCTTTTTTACGATTGCTGAAGTTCCCGCACTTATTTACATTTTTTATTGGTTTGTATTACAGCTTTTTTCAGGAGTTGTTTCACTTCCATCAACTTTCCAAACAGGAGGAATTGCCTTTTGGGCACATATCATGGGATTCACCGCAGGAATTCTTTTTACCCGAAGATTTAAAAAAATTGAAACGCCTTACATTGAAGGAGAGCTTGTTGAATAGGTCTTCGATTTGAAGCTAAATCCTCTATATGTTATACTTATTTTTGTTGTTTTGGTGGATGTAGTTCAACAGTAGAACGCCAGTTTGTGGAACTGGAGGTCGCGGGGGCGGCACCCGTCTTCCACCCATTTTTTTATGAAAAAAAAGGTCATAATGAAGAATACCAAACGCCACAAAAGCTACGGGAATGTTCTCTTAATTTTGGCCGGTTTAAGCATCTTATTGAGTCTGTTTTATGCTAATTTTTCAGTAACTGTCAAAAAGAAAGAGGTTAAAAAAGCATACGGGAGTACAATAAATTACAGCAAGGCTTCTTTCAGGGATCTGTTTGGACATTCACTCGATCTTGCTCCCACGGCTTCTCCTACTGCCAAAATTACACCTACACCAACTGAGCAACCGCCTTCAGGATTTTGTCTTAATGTCCCTGTTCTTATGTATCATCACGTGGAGCCCTATGAAATAGCCAGAAAAGAGGGTCATGCACAGCTAACTGTTGATGCGGGAACCTTTGATAGCCAAATGAAATATTTGGCCGAAAAAGGCTACAATACCATTTCGGCCGAAGAACTGGTCCGTGCTCTAATTGCACATACCCCACTTCCTCCAAAAACAATTGTTATAACGCTTGATGATGGTTATTCTGATAATTATACATATGCATTTGCCTCTGCAAAAAAATATAACACAAGAATAAACTTAATGATCCCAACAGGTTTGCTCGGAAATTCCGGGTATATGACATGGGACAACTTAAAAGAAATGGTGAATTCGGGTTTAGCGTATGCTTATGATCACACATGGTCCCACTATTCTATAGCCAAGGGTTCTTATCAAAAGGTTGAGCAAGAAATAGTTCTGGCTAAGCAGCAGCTTGAGCAGCAGTTGGGTAAACCAGTAGTTATTTTTACATACCCTTATGGCCCTTCAAGCCAAATGGCGATAGAAATTTTAAAAAAAAACGGATTCCTGGGAGCATTTACAACAAACCCTTCTCATATCCAGTGTGATTCCTATATTTATACTTTAAAAAGAACCAGAATTGGAAATGCTTCACTCTCTTTCTACGGTATCTAGGTGTATAATTTGGTAAATGATATTTGAAGAAAAACCTGATGTTTTTGAACCTTGGTACCATACGGTAACTGTTTTTCTTTCAAATTCTAAAGGTAAATTTTTGTTCCTTCGTCGTGGAAACGATAAACACGAAGGCGGAAAGTTTTGTACTCCGGGAGGAAAGAGAGAAGGAAAAGAAACCAGCGCTGAAACGGTAATTCGAGAAATAAAAGAAGAAACGGGAATCGATTTAAATAAAAAAGATCTAAAATACTTTAAGAAATTATACATAAAATACCCGGACCATGATTTTCTATTTGAAATGTTTGAAGCAAAACTGGATTATGAGCCCGACGTTGTTCTTAGGCTTGATGAGCATTCCGAATTTGTTTGGGCGACCCTCGATGAAGCCATGAACCTTCCCTTAGTTTTAGACGGCACCTCCTGCATAAAGCTTTTTAGAGGAAAATTAGAGTAAATTTTCCGGAACTGTTTGATTCCGAAGCAAATCTCTTGGGTGTTCAGAAGGTCTTATCACTGCAAATTTTCCATCCCCTACTAAAACTTCAGCAGCTGTTGGGTGACTTAAAAAGTCTCTTGGGGATTGGCTTCGTCCATAAGCTCCAGCATTGAAAACTCCAATAAAATCACCTTCTCTAGTTCCTGTTGGAAGAGGTATATTTTGTCCAAGCATGTCAATTGATGTGCATAAAGATCCTGCAACGGTCATTGGTTGAGTTTTGTTGTCCCAAAGACGAGAAAGATTATAAATCGGATGGCTTCCGAAAGGCATTTTAGGTGATGGTCTCATCATGTGGTGCCATCCGCCATCAACCATTACGAATTGTTCTCCCCGGGAATCCTTTACGTGGTCAACTCTTGCAACATAAATTCCGCTTGGTCCTACTAAATATCTTCCCGGCTCTACGTACATCAGCGTATCATTTTCTTTCAAAAACGAATATTTTCCAGTTGCTCCCCCAATAGATCTGGCGATATCGACAATTGGAAGTTTTTTTGCGCTTTGTTTGTAAGGAATCCCAAGGCCTCCTCCAAAATCGATATACCTTATTTTAAATAATTCGTTTAATTTTTGACCGATTTCGCAAACATTATTCAAATTAGTCAGAAACGCTTCCTTATTTAGCATTTGTGTTGCGGCAAAAACGTGAATACCTGTAAGGTCAATATTGGGAAGTGAGTGAAGTCTGTCAACGAATTTGGCATCAATTTTTTCAACATCTATTCCAAATTTTTGTGATCCTCCCCCCATGTACCCTCCAGCTTCAGAAACCTGTTGCTCAGGATTTACTCTTATTCCAACAGTTTGTCTTTTACCAAGTCTTTCTGCTATTTCGTTTATCCTTTCAAACTCTCTTTCGCTTTCAACATTTATTCCTCCTACGCCCCACTCAATTGCATATTCCAGTTCTTCCGCGGTTTTAACGGGACCAGCAAATGACACTTTTTTTGGATCGGCTCCCGCAGCACGTGCCGCTTCTAACTCTCCAATAGATGCAACCTCAAGCCCTGCGCCCAGCTTTACAAGTCCTGTAACAATTGCCAAAGAGGTATTGGCCTTTAAAGAGTAATAAATATTCACATTATTGGGCTTTAATACTCTTTCCAGTCCTTGATATCTATCTATAATGTCTTGTGCGGAATAAACAAAAAATGGAGGTTGGATTTGACTAGCAATTGTGTCAAGAGGAACCCCATCGATCATGAACTGCCCAGAAGTTTTGGAAACCTCAAATCTTTCACTTATCCATTCTGGACCAAATCCTCCTAAAACCCTCTCCTGTTCTTTCCTTACCATCTTTCAAATACTCCTTTCATTTTTTCGATGCCATGGATTATATCAGAATCTTTGGCTGCAAATGAAATTCTGATATATTTGTCTCCTGCCTCACCAAAAGCACGTCCGGGAATGGTAACAACTCCGGTTTCCTGAATAATTCTTTTTGAAACTTCAAGGGATGTTCCGTAATGCCCAACATCAACAAAACAGTAGAACGCACCCTTTGGTTCTAAAACGTTCAACTCAGGAATATCATTTAAATAAATCATCATTCCATCTCTTTTTCGTTCCAATTCCAAGCGAAAATTTTCAATGTCTTGATCACACTCACCCTTTACAACGGGTAAAGCGCCATGTTGTATTATGGAGGGAGCACATGTAACAGCGAATTGATGAGGTTTTGCAACCATTTTGACGATCTCACTAGGACCTGCGAGCCATCCCAGACGAAAACCCGTCATGCTCGCGGTTTTAGATAAGCCACCGATAGTAATTGTTTTGTCGGGTAAGAATTCTGCAATTGAACGAGCCTGTATTCCATCGTAAACAAACTCTTCATATATATCATCAGATACAAAAACAACATCATCCCTATCTTCAGTCTGTTCTGTTAAATCTTTTAAAGTTTCTACAGTTATTGTTTGCCCTGTTGGATTTGACGGGGAATTAAGAATTACAACTTTTGTTCCGGGATTTTCGTCAAGCAGGGAAACCAGATGATCAGTATCCGGTTCAAAATTTAGAGTCAAACGATATTCAGATGTTTTAAGTCCAACTAAATTTGCATCAGCCTCATATGCGGTGTAACCAATCTGAGGAATTATGAGACGGTTTTGTGGATCAGCAAAAGCAAGCGCAGTCATAAAAAGTGCCTCACTGGAACCGACAGTTATCAAAACGTCATCCTTGTCCCTTTTTATTCCATGGCGCTTATTTAAGCTTTCAGCAACTGCATCCCGCAACTCTGGAATTCCTGCATTTTGTGTATACATATTGGTACCCTCTCTGATAATTGCACTTTTTATAGCTGTTTTAACTTTGTCTGGAACAGGATACGAAAGTTCTCCTAGACCTAAAGAAATCTGAGGTTTGTCTTGGGGTGCCAAAGCATAAACAGCCCTGATCAAAGAGGGTTTGGTTTTTACAACATTTGGATTATATCTAAGTCCTTCAGGTGACGGCATGAATTATCGGAGAGCCATTTCAAGAGCGGTTTTTGCATCCGTTCCAGGGTCTCTATATTTAGCGATTATTGGAGTAGCGTATCCCAAACGATTTATCTCAGCAAATTCACCTTTAACCAATCTTATTCCCGGAATAACAACCGCCCTCTCTGGAATTGTTAGGGGTTTCCCCTCTTCTGCCCTATAAATCTGATTTCTTTCTATATCATACACAGGTGTTGATGACGTGATCTGAACGCCTGCTCCTAAAACAACACCGTTTCTAAGTATTACGCCTTCAGAAATTGAAGAATTTATACCCATCATTACATCATCCTCAACGATACAAGGATTTGCATTGATCGGTTCTAGAACTCCGCCAATCTGTGCCCCTGCCGAAATGTGACACCCTTCTCCTATTTGAGCACAGGATCCAGCTAGCGAATGAGAATCAAGCATTGTTCCTTCTCCAACATATGCGCCAACATTAACATATACAGGTGGCATCATAATTACGCCTTTTGCTATATGAGATCCATTTCTAATACTTGTACCACCGGGAACAATTCGAATATTGTCTTTGACTGCATCTACCTTTCTTAAGGGTAAAGTGTCTTTGTCAGAAAACTTTAAGGTTTCCTCATCACGCGAAAAGGGAACAATTACTCCCAGCTTCATTCCCATCAATACGCCTTGCTTTACCCATGCATTAGTTGACCATGCTCCGTTTTCATCTTTATCAGCTGCTCTAATTAATCCTAAATTTAAACCTTCACAAAAAAGGTGAAACACATCCCTGGCATCTTGAGTTTGTCTAAGTTCGAGTCCTGACAGTCCTTGGAGTCTTAAGACGTCGTCACGTATGGAGGCTACTCTGGCTGGAGTAACAAGATCTGGTGTAAAAAGCCTATGTTCTGCTGACATATTTTGAGGACAGTGTTTTGAATTATAGCAATGAGCTAACGATTGTCAATACCTAGTCTTACAAAATTAAAAAAAATGTTCACAAGTTTTACCATATCGGAAATTTTTATTAATTCGTTTCTCGTATGAGTGTTTTGAGTTCCATCGCCAATATTTACGACCTGAAGTCCGTTTGCATTAAATATATTTGCGTCAGAACAGCTTGGGTTCCAAATAAAATGGGGGTTTATTCCTATTCTTTTTATAGTTTCTGCGAGAGCTTTAATAAATGGGTCTGCTTCATCAAAAACGTAGCCTGGGTTATCTTTTTTGTAAGTTAATGAAAGCCTTACCCCTGATTCCTTCACTGCTCTTTCTATTCTTTCTAGGGTTAAACCAAGATTTTTTGCCAATTGTGTTTCGTCATAACTTCTAACTTCTCCAGAAACTGTTGCTTCGCCGGGAATTGTATTTCTTGCAGTTCCTGCTTGTACAAGACCAATATTTAAAGTAGTTACTGAATCCAATTGCCCCTTTTTAATTTTTAATACATTCGACAACGAATCCAAAACATCAACTCCCTGGTCAGGGTATGCTGCGTGGGCAGATTTTCCTGAAAGATTTGCATCAAAGCGAAAATATGCAGGAGAAGCTAATACAATAGTTCCAATTGGTTCTGCGATGTCAGCAATTAATCCTTGCTTTGCTTTTAATTTGGAATAATCAAAGCCTAGAGCACCCGAATTATTTGATTCTTCGTCTACAGTAAATAACACCTCAAGAGGTCTATGTTTCCCCTTTTTTAATAAATCAACTGTCTCGAGGAGAACTGTAATTGTAGATTTATTATCTGCTCCAAGTATTGTTTTTCCGGAAGATCTTATTGTTCCTCCCCTAACTTTAGGTTCAATTCCTCTTCCTGGTTCAACAGTATCCATATGAGCAGATAAAAATAAAGGTTCTCCTGTGCCAGGAACCTTGGCAAAAACATTTCCTGCTTTATCTTGTTTTGCTGTTATTTCTCTGCTTTTAAACCAATCCAATAGATAATTTGCAACCCTTGGTTCTTCGCCTGTTGGACTGTCTAGCTGTACAAGAGTCAAAAAATTTTCTACTAATCTATCTTTATTAACTGGTACTTCCGGAAATCTTGTTATGCCTTTTTCTTGCCTAACCATTTTTTAGCATTATATCAAAAAATTGCATTAGTTTGTCTCACTTTTTCGTATTTTGTTCGATTGTTTTTCGAATATTTTTCTCGTAAGATTAATGCTCTATGTTTTCTTTTCTGCCCAAAACAAAACCTCTAAAAATTATTCGAAGAATTCTTAAGATGTATGCATTCTGGTTTCTCGTTTAGCTTAATGGATAAAACAATTTTGCACATCGACTTTGACTCATTCTTTGCTTCCTGCGAACAACATTTTAATCCAAATTTACGAAATAAACCAATAGGGGTAACCGCAGAAAACGGAAGGACTTGTATAATTGCAGCCTCACGTGAGGCCAAAAAGTTTGGTATAAAAACGGGTACAAGAAGTTGGGAAGCCCAAAGATTATGCCCTGATATTATATTCGTTAAGGCAGATTTTGAAAGGTATCTTGAAATAACCAAAAAATTTATAGAAATCGCCTCAAATTTTTCTCCTCTTGTTGAAGTATTTTCGCTTGATGAAGTATTTATTGATGCTACGCCGATAATGCACCTCCACCCTTCCCTCTTAAGCCTTGTCGCATCTTTTAAAAAAAGAATAGCTGATGAAATAGGGGCTACAATAACTGTTTCGGTTGGAGTTTCTTATAACAAGCTTTTAGCAAAACTTGGATCAGGGCTTAACAAACCCGATGGGTTCTTTCTTATTGATGGGCAAAACGTAGATGAAGTGTTTAGGAATGTGAAACTGACGGATATGTGCGGGATTGGAGAAAGATTTAAACGCAGGTTAAATATGCTGGGGGTTTTTAACTTAATACAACTAAGGGATTACCCTCTCCACCTTTTAAGAAAGGAGTTTGGGAATATTGCTTCCCTGAATTTGAAAAGAATTTCCTTAGCACAAGATGATTCGCCTG
>JAKAHW010000123.1 GCA_021825285.1 bacterium | reverse complement strand
CAAGGTTTTCTTCTTCATTATAAGTTGCTAAAACTGCAGACAAATGTATTTTTTCCATATTCTAATTTTACTATAAATTGCTAATTCTTTTCTGAATAATAAAACCTGAAGGCATTTCTACGGTCTTTTCAATTCTACCTGTTTTCACAACTGTTTCAAGCCAACCCTTGTATGTCCAGGGCTGTCCTAGATCCGGCTCTATCAATAGATAAAAGGTTCCTTTTTTCTCTTTATATGGAATATATTTATATTTTTTGTCCGCCCTCCAAAGGATTATGTAATCATAAGGATCGGTAGAAACAGGAGGAGTAAAAATCAATAATCCGAACTTTTCCCCTTTAGCATCTTTGTAAATATAGTCAATTGCCTCAATTTTCCCTTTTATTTTTGCAGTCCCTCCATTATCAACCGGACCAAAATATAAAATGTTTAATCTGATTACTAAGTAAAAAATTATTGGAATTGCAAGGATAACGGCAATAAATTTTCCAACTTTATATTTGATAAGAACCGAAATGATGATTGCCGTAACCATAAGATGTAGGGACTGAAAACCAGTAAGAAACCAGTACCTAATTGGGAATAGATATAAAGAGGTAGCTAAAATAAATAAAACTAAAAATTTAAGATAAAAACTAAAGAAAGTCTTCTCTTTTTTTAGCTTGGGATCTTTCCTGGTAAGTAAAAAAATGGGAATTGAAATAAATAACATAATTAGTGCAAATAGTGAAAATGGTTTTTCAGAAGGAAAAGAACTTTTATAATTATTGAAAAGCTCGATAAAATGGTTGGTTATTAGTGTCGGAAAATTAAAGGACTCTTTGCCTGCTAACAAACCTACACCGTCACCCTTAAACATATTAAGAACTGATTTTGTCATTAAGAATTGATGCCTCAAATCAAAAAGTAATTGAGGAATAAAAGTAACAAACAATAATGATAATCCTACTAGTAAATATTTATTAAGAATATCTTTCTTCAAAAAAACTAGACAATATGTTAGGGTAGTCGCAAAAATGAAGAAACCCAAGGCAGCTTCAAAATGAAACATTAAGCCAATTACAGGCCACAGGAAAACATGAGCTTTTTTGTTTTTTAAAGATACCTCAAACAATAGAGAAATGAATATTACCATAAGTAGCCACATAGGATGAGGATTCCAAGTATAGGTAGCAGCAGCAACCGCCTCAGGACAAACAGCAAAAAGGAATAATCCTATATAAGCAGCCCTTAATCCAAAATGCTTTCTTAAAAAAATGAAAGCAAGAACAGCAGTTAAAAGACTTATTACCAACATAAGAATAAGGGCTCCTAAAGGATCCCCTTTAGATATGAACGTTGGAATCGATAAGAGATAATAGTATAAAGGACCCTGAAACACTCCACCAAGACTTGTGTAAGGTCCAATAAGAGTAAGGTGGTGATTAACCACAATATCTCTCACAGCCATCATGTCTCGACCCATATCGATTAAAAAAAGGTAATTATTGGATAACGCTTCTTTTGCTCTTAGTAAAAAGGCAATAATTAAAATTGCAGCAACTAAAACAAAGCTTAAGTATTTCATGAACTCTATTTATTGAGGATTAAGTTTTTATCTTTCACCAGATATATTGCATCTTTTCCATCCAAAAAATGGATTTTCTTAATTATTTTCATTTCTTTCTTCTTAAAATCTGAAGCATCAATAACCAGAAGCGATCCGCTATGGCTTGCGCTCTTAATGTCCTCAAAATAAAAATTTCCAATTTTGTGATTTGCATCGTATCCTCCGGATATCGTCCCACCATTTTTCTGATAAAGCTTGGGGTCATAATTTTGAGAAAAAAGATAATACATATAACTTTGAGAGAGATTTTTCTGATTTGAAACAATTACTGATTTATAACTTCCTTCGATATTTTTTGCTTCTTTAAGAGATTTAATAACTCCGTACTGAAACTGATTAGAGAGGTCTTTTGGAAAGAATATAAAATAAGATATAGAAAAATTAACCATAGACAAAAACAACGATAGAAAAATTATTATTTTTCCAAGGACTCCGAACTTCTCTTTTAAATAGGTAAGGAGGTATATTAATGCACCTGCTTCAATTATTTGAGGAGCAGGTAGGAGATTGAATATCCTCATTGCATGCGGATAACCATTGGATATTGCACCCGGAATTATTGCGAGCAACATCCACAAAATCAAAAATAACAGATTCTTTTTGTTTGAAATTTTAGTAAAAATAAAGAACCCAAAAACAAGAAGTGGGAATTCGAAGAAATAAAAGAGGCTAAAATTTGGAACTTTAAATTGAGCATCAACCGTGGGAATATAGAGCCAAAAAGGACTTAAGTGAGATAAGTATGCTTGAGAAAAAAGGATAGAATAATAGACTCTGCGGTTATGAATAAACATGCCGATATAATTCTTATTCTGCTTATCCTCAAGGACTTGCTTTGCACTCTTTTCTATTAGTTGTGGGCTCGAAGAAAAAAGATTTGTTGCTTTAAAACGAATAAGCCCATTTGGAGAAAGGCTATAAAAAAGAATTGGGGCACAAAGTATAACGCCCAGAAGTGATGCCAGAATTATTGGTTTTTTCCTTGCAATTAATTCCTTAAAATATATTAGAACTAAAACGATTATAACCAGTGGGACAACTATTTTTGTACTCTGATAGGAATCAAAAGACAGTGCAAAAAAGAAAGATGCTAGGTATAAAAATTTTGGTTTACTAAGATTATTTTTGTATTTAAAGAAAAAGCACAAACCAAAAATGAGACACGAAATTGCTAAATTTGCTTCGTGGCCTAGTCTGGAAACATAAACATGCCAAGGAGAAATTGCTAAAAGAAAAGCCGAGAACAAACCAACTTCAACGTTTTTTTTCTTAAATAATTCTTTTGCTAAAAAAAATGTTGCAAAAACCGAAAGTACGCTTAAGATGGCCGAAGGAAAACGAACCGCTAATACATTTAAACCGAATATTTTTACAAAAGGAATGACAGCGTAAACATAAAGTGCTGGACGCCAGTCGTCATACGCACGCAGCAATACAGGGAATTTGGTTCCAAATTCATCTGCTCCGGTTTTTATTATAGAAAAAGCATTGTATCCGATTGAAACCTCATCAAGAGAAGGACTTGGAGGGACTGAAGAAAGTTGGAAAAACCTAAAAAATATTGCAATAACTACAATTCCTAAAAGTAAGTATTTAGTTTTCATTATCCTTCGACTACTATTATCGCAGGCTTTCCGTTCAAATAATTAACTGTATCAATTTTTTTAACATTAGGAGGAAAATCCTCCGGTCTGCCAAGAAACAAAACTTTATTTTTATCTTC
>JAKAHW010000008.1 GCA_021825285.1 bacterium | reverse complement strand
GGACTAAGACAAGAGGAAGGAAAGGTAAAAGTAATTGTGCTTGATGAATATAATGCCGCGTCCCCAAATGTACTGATTAGACTTCATGAAGTGCTTGATTCGCTTGAGCGTGGGGAAAGCGTTGTCTTATCAGAAGACGCATCTGAGGCAATAACCGTTGACAGGGATAAGACTAAGGTTATCGCGCTTATGAACCCTCCCGGAAAAGGGTATTTAGGGAGAGAAGTAATTGACCCTGCCCAATTGAGACGTTGGACGTACATAAAAGCTCCAACCGATCTGCCAACCGAAACATTTTCATACGCCACAAAATCCCTTTTTGGTCTTGCCCCGCAAATAGAAACTGTTTCCCAAGATGCATATTTACCAAGCCGGGACGATGCGCTTCTTCAAGAGCAATTGGAAGAAATTCCCGGAATAAATGAAATTGTCGGAAGATATGAAGAGTTCCATATAGCAGCAAAAGAGCTAGTTAACGAAAGAAGAATTGGTGCTGACCAACCCCAAAAATTTTCTTTCGATGACAGAGTAGAGCCAAAAAGAGTACATGATTTTATTCTCAACTTCTATAACGGGGATATTAACCGTACAATTCAAGAGGCACTCCGTTACTACTACGCTAATAAAGTTGAGCTACCTGAAGACAAGGCAAAACTTGAAGAGCTAATAAGACATGTAGAATACCAAGAGGTTCAACCAACTTCTCAAAGAAGAGGATCTGACCGACAAAGTACCACTGCACCACAAATAATAGTACCCGAATCCCGTTCAAGGGATGTAGCATCAATTGAAAGAGCCCAAAGGATCCTTGACACGGACTTTTTAGGACCTGACATGATAAAAAAAGTATACGGTGTAGAAATTCCGGAAGCTGATATTCCACAAATTCCTTTTACAGAAGCAGAGTTGGAAAGAGCGAGAGGATTAGGGCAGTTTCTTATTCTAAGATGCCCGGAAATCGATAGAACTAGTCCCCTAACTATGGCGCATATGCAAGGTCTTGCCGAAGACAAATTAAAGAGGGCAAAAAAAGGAAAAGTTCTTTACGACACAAGCTGGTATAAGGATGAGGATTTTTATAAAAAAGCTACCATGAAGAAAAGATGGGCATTGGTAGGCAAAACAGTTATTCCTTCAACAACCGGAAGAAATTATTTTCAACAAACTGAAGCAATTACAGATTATTTAGAAAATGTCGTTTTTGATGGAGTAAGTGTGCCACCTAAATATAGGGATGTTATAGATGACTTTAAAGCTAGAAGAAGTTATCTTGAAAAAGTCATGGGAACTGATTGGAGAGAAGCAGCAAAAGCTCTATCTGAACTGCCGCTAAATAAAATTACAAGACAAACACCCCTAGAGGTCACTTATGACCTAGCCGCTAACTTACTTAACAATGACAGAAGATTACTTGTAGGAATGTATACCTGGACAAATACGCGGACGTCGGGTGGCGACCTCGTCGGTGTTGGTCACTTTGGCTTTGAGGGTGCGGGCGTGAGCCGCTGGTATCCTGACGATGCGCATGTCAGTCTAGGTGTCGTGCTTTCCCGGGTAGTTTAATTGGTTCTTGTTTTCTTGATTTCTTGGTGCTTGTACCCGCGAAGCGGGCCGAGGCAAATTTTGTATAATAAATATATGAACAATGAAAACAAATTAACAAATTTCCTTAAATATGCGGCTTTCCAGAAAGAAGTTTCCCTCATAATTGCCAAAAACGAGGAAGAATTAAAAGAATTTGAAGAAATTTTAGACAAAAATCATTTTAAAAAAGCCTCACACGTTTCCCAGCTTCTTTTATATATCGACAGCCCATCAAAACTTTATTTTCATATAAACTCTAATTTGCCAAAGGAACTATATGATTTTATATTACAGTACCCCACCGGACAGGTTGAGATTTTTGACAAAAATAAAATGAGTTCAACAGTTACTACACCTTCATATAGTGACGTATCGGTAATCTTACTTATCACAAAAGAAAAGCTTTCACAAATCCAAAATGGAGAACTTGAGATTTTAAGCCATGTAGGATTAACTTACCAAAATTGATATATGGATTCTATGAGTGTAGAACACGAAGTATCACAAAAACCTACTGCCCCTATTGTTGAGACACCAACCTCAGTTTCATATCTTGGTGTTGAACTTCAAAAAGCAGAAAACACTAATTCTCCTTTTGTCCCTAGACGCGAACAATATGCTGATTTTATCAATGACAGATTCGTACTTGACCTTCAAAAACAAATAGCTGTTAGCTTTTTGCAAGGTGATCCGATTCTAATTGAGGGAGGGACAAGCATCGGAAAAACAACAACCGTAAGAAAAATGGCAGCAGAACTTGGGTATGAGGTTCATTATGCAAACTTAAAAGGTTCATCTGACGCCGATGAGTTTATGGGAAAATATATCCCAAATCCTGATAAAAAAACTCCGGATGACCCGGAATACATATTTGCTGATGGAAAAGTTACTCAAGGACTAAGACAAGAGGAAGGAAAGGTAAAAGTAATTGTGCTTGATGAATATAATGCCGCGTCCCCAAATGTACTGATTAGACTTCATGAAGTGCTTGATTCCCTGGAAAGAGGAGAAAACGTTGTGTTATCTGAGGATGCATCAGAGGCGGTTGCAATTGACAAGGCAAAAACAAAAGTTGTAGCTCTTATGAATCCTCCGGGAAAAGGTTATTTAGGAAGAGAAACCCTAGACCCTGCACAGTTAAGGCGGTGGGTATACGTAAAATCCGCAAGCGATTTACCACCTGAAACATTTTCATACGCCACAAAATCCCTTTTTGGTCTTGCGCCAAATGTTGAGCAAATTCCACAAGATGCGTATCTAGTTTCCCGAGACCAGGCGCTTCTTCAAGAACAGTTAGAAGAAATTCCCGGAATAAATGAAATTGTCGGAAGATATGAAGAGTTTCATAAGGCTGCAAAGGAATTGAAAAATGAAAGGCGGATCGCTCCCGATCAGCCACAGCCATTCACTTTTGATGACAGGGTCGAGCCCAAACGTGTACACGACTTCATTCTCCGCTTTTACAATGGTGACATCAGTGAAACTGTACAGGAAGCACTACGGTACTACTATATAAATAAAGTCGAATCGCCGGAAGATAAAGCAAAACTTGAAGAGCTGATCCGCCATGTCGAATATCGGGAAGTACAACAAGCCTCTCAAAGAAGAGGAATAGAAAGAGAAGACATGCAGCCTACTATTCATCGTTCAGAAAGTGCATCGAAAACAGCACAAGAACAGGCGGAAAAAATTTTTGGCGAAGATTATCTGGGACCTGAGATGATAAAAGATGTTTTTGGGTTCGAGCTTAGACCGACTGAAATTCCCCCTATTCCTTATAGCCAAGCAGAACTTGAGAAAGCAAAATCATTAGGACATTTTTTGATCTTAAGAGTTCCCGGACACTGGAGTGATAAACCCTTTACAATGAAAGGTATAAAAGATACTATCCAGCCACAACTTAATTCTAAAGGGAAAGGAAAAGTATATTGGGATGGTATTTCCTGGTGTGAAGGTGAAAGCTTCTACAATGGAGCTATTCCTAACAAGGAGTGGGCTCTTGTTGGTAAAGAGCCAATTCCCGGTTCAACTAATAAAAACTACCTTGAGCAAACAGCAGTAATTGCAGATTATTTAAAAAATACTGTTTTTGACAGGAGAAGTATGCCGAAGGAATATCAAGATGCAATTGATGAGTTTGATAAACAACGGTCTGATATCGTTAGACTTATGGACGATGATTGGGTGGAAGCAGCAAAAAAACTAGCTAGCCTTAAGCTTAATCAGATGACAAGGCAGACACCCGTTGAGGCAATTTATGATTTGACTACAAACTTAGTATATAGAGACAGAAGACTAATGGAAGGACACTACGCATGGACAAATAAGCAGACGTCGGATGGCGGCCTCGTCGGTGTTGGTGACTTTGCTCTTGGGGGTGCGAGCGTGGACAGCTGGGATCCTGACTATGCGTATGGCGCTCTGGGTGTCGTGCTTTCCCGGGTAGTTTAATTGGTTCTTGTATTTTTGATTTTTGGTTCTTGATTTCCGCGAAGCGGCCGCCATAAATTTACAAAATCATCCGATTATTCAGTTAACCAAAACCAGATCTGATTTTGCAAACGCTTCTTAAACTTATAAGTTGAAGCGTGGGACAGGACTCCAAGGTATGATTGAATTGTCTGATTGAGAGATTCTTCTGTTATTTTCCCGCTCTTAAGTTCCTCTATCTTTTTCTTAATTTTTTTCACCATTCTTCTTTTTGTAGTAGTTCTTGGAAGTATATAGTCAGGAAATACTATGTAACCCAAAAAATCTATCCCATTTGAGAATTTACCCAAAATTACTTTTTTTGGGTGTAGTTCAAGGTCAAGTTCTTTTTCTAGAAATAACCGTATGGAGGGGATTAGACTAAGGAGGTAATTTCTGTCGGTTGATATAAATGCGAAATCATCAGCATATCTTAGATAGTATTTAACTTTTAGGCTGTGTTTCACAAACTGATCTAACTCATTAAGATATATATTTGAGAAAAATTGGGATGTTAAATTTCCCAAAGGGATTCCCTTTTTATCTGATAAGTCCTTTGTTTTATCTGAATAAAAACTATTAATTATCATTACTAATAAATCCATGAATTCATTATCCTTAATCTTTCTTGACAATATTTTTATAAGAATTTTGTGATTTACTGAAGCGAAGAACTTGCTAATATCGCATTTTAGTATCCAGCACGTTTTTGTATTATTGTGGCTTTCTTTTATTGCCATTTTTTGAAGCCCTAATACTCCCCTGTGTGTGCCCTTATCTTTTCTGCAAGAATAAGAGTGTTCGATAAAAGTATTGTCAAATATTTCTTCTAAGAAACTACTTACAATGTGGTGTATTATCCTGTCTTCTACATTTGCCTTATGAATTATTCTTGTTTTTGGGTCGTTGACTATAAACTGGCTATAGTTGCCTGGATTATATGTTTTATTTATGAGTGAAAGACGAAGTTTTTCAAGATTTTCACGTTTTTCTTTTCCAAATCTTATAACATCCTTCTTCTTTCTTTTTCCCTTTAAAAATTCATTATATCCATTTACAATATTTGCTTTTGTGGTAAGCTTGTTGTAAATCGTATGCCAGACTTTCATTCATCATGGCAGGATATACCAATTTTTACCAAAACTTATGGGCTTTATAAAGCTTTTTATGAGTATTTGTCTTCATTCCCCAAAAAAGACCGTTATACACTTGGGCAACGAATTGAACTTACCCTTCTTGATTTAATTGAAACAATTATTTCTGCAAGCAATTTATCCAAGCAAGAAAAATTACCTATACTTCGTCTTGCAAGTACTAAAGTAGACCTTTTAAGGGTATTATTCAAACTAGGCAAAGATTTAAAGATTATTGATAACAAAACGTATATTTTGTTTGTAAATGATGTTTCCGAAATCGGAAAAATGCTTGGTGGCTGGATAAAAACTACATTGTAATTCTTTGCATAACAACGACAAAGAAAGAGGTTTAATCTGTCCTTATATGTTATCCTCTTACTGAAAGTGAAAACTTTCAATCTTTTTTCAAAAACCCTGAGTCATAATTACCATGTGTAATTACGAGCGTGGAGGAAAAAAGAATTTATAAAACTACGTACTTTTTTCTAGTGTAGATATCTTTTTTTTAGATTACTACCACATAAAATACAGGGAGGAGACGTTATGTAACCTCTTGGTGCTAGAAGGGAAAAAAGTAACAAAAGCAGACGTCGGATGGCAACCTCGTCAATGTTGGTAACTTTGACATTGAGGGTGCGAACGTGAACAACTGGAATCCTGACAATGCGAATGACAATCTAGGTGTCGTGCTTTCCCGACAGTTTTATAAATTTTAAAAGGCCCTTCTTTTGCGAGGGGCCTTTTTTTAAAAAAAAATCTTACTTCTTGACTTCACTGTAACGGTCTGATATATATTGATACAATAATTTAATTGTTCGGTTTTATGGAAACTACTCTCCGGAGCAGTTTTTTTGTATTTACCGCTTTTTAGAAAGGGGGTGAAGGCATGAAAAAACTAATAACATTACAATCGATTATTTTAACTTCATTAATAGTTGCTACTCCCGTGTTTGCTCAAGCTGCAGACGTTACAAAAGTCCAAAGTTTTATTGAAAATATTATCCAGATCCTAACTACCATGGCAGGATTACTAGCGTCAGGCTTTTTTGTATGGGGAGGGGTCAGATACATAACATCAAGTGGAAATCCCGAAGCTTTAGATGGAGCAAAAAAAACAATTATGTACTCAGCAATTGGTCTTGCTGTAACTCTTGGAGCATTTGTAATAAGTAATATTGTTGCTCAAACAGCAACGGGAGCTTTTGGAACACATTAAACTTTAAAACAAAATGAAATTATTAAAAATTTTATTTTTTGTAGGATTTATATTCGTGGCTATGCCGATAAAAGCATATGCCGCACAAAACAGTGATGTTTTAAACTTCACTAATCAAACACTATCCACCCTTTTTATTATTACTTCTCTTGCCTCAGTCTTATTTTTAATCCGTGGAGGATATATGTATATAACCTCAGTCGGAAAACCCGATTCTATTGAGGAAGCAAAAAAAACTATTAGAAATTCTTTAATCGGTCTAGTCTTAGTAATTGGAGCAGGGTTTATCTCATCCCTTTTCCAAAATGCTTTCAATGCCCCGACAATATCTTCAACTTCTTCTCAATTAAGTCTTACTCCCATTACTCCAACAACACCTAGCGGTGGGTTAACCCAAGTTCTGATTGATGCAATAGCAGGGTTTTTACAAAACATCATTCAAAGTGCTACAAAACCCTTGACCGATGGAATAATCTCATTTCTTACAACAACACCTTCAATTGTCACAAACTCCGTTATCTTTAACTTTTGGTTAGTAATTTTAGGGATCACAAATTCCCTCTTTGCTTTAATGGTGGCACTTTTAGGCTTTCATGTGATGAGTGCCTCAACTTTCGGGTTTGACGAAATAGAATTTAAACACCTTCTTCCCCGTGTAGGGTTAGCATTTTTGGGCGCAAACATTTCTATATTTTTGGTTGATTGGGTAGTTTTATCATGTAACGTGCTTGTACAAGCCGTACTTCATTCAACCGGAGGGATAAATAGCGCATGGGTTTTAAATGCCTTTGACCCATCAAGTCTTGTTGCCGGATCAACAAACTTAATAACTCTTATATTTATGATCCTGTTTGTAATTTTAGCAGTAGTTCTACTATTATTTTATATCTCCCGACTTATTGTTATAGCATTGGGAGCAGTACTTTCCCCTTTAATATTTCTTCTTTGGTCCGTTCCCAAATTTGCAGATTACGCCGAAATTTCTGTTAAAACATATATCAGTGCAGTTTATAGCGTGTTTGTTCATGTTGTTTTAATTCAGCTTGCATCGGCATTCTTAACAGTTCCTGGACAACATGGAACAAACTCACTTTTATCAATACTTGTCGGAATCGGGCTCTTTTTTACTCTTCTTAAAACCCCATCAATTATGATGCAGTTAGTCATGTATAGCGGTGGACGGCAAGTCATTAAAAAAATAGGAGGACAGGTTATGAATGTTATCTCCAGCGCGGGAGAGGCAACTGCTACTGCTACAAAAGCGGTCGCACCAAAAATTGCGCCAAGAAGGAGGATGGCATGAGAACAACAGTAATACCGGCACAAATTACAACGGTTGAGGATAGAATTGCGGCAAATCTTAATTTAACTCAAATTATCTTATTGCTCGCATCTCTTTTTGTTGCAACCTTTATTTATGCTGTATTTCCCCACAGGCTATCTTTAACCTTCTATAAATTCCCTTTATTTATCATTAACTTCATAACATTTATTACGCTTTCGTTACGTATAAAGGGGCGCGTTGTTTTAAATTGGCTATTTGTTTTATCGGCCTATTACTTTAGACCACGTTTCTATGTATTTAATAAAAATGACGTAACGCTAAGAGATGTTGTTTTGCCTATTTTTGAGACTAAGAATAAAACTAAAGCTAAATCACACGCAAAAGACACAAAAGTTGTTAATAAACTTAAAATTGCAGAACAGGCAATAATTGAAAACTTGCTCAATAATCCTAATGCCAAAATAAGCTTTCAGAAAGGAGGGGTAAATGTTCACCTTCAAAAAATCTAAAGCATCCGCAAGATCTCAAATACAAATAAAAGAAGTAAGGGATAGTGTTTTGGTTTTACCAAACAATAATTACCGGACAATTCTTGAAACCTCTTCTATTAATTTTGAGCTTAAAAGTGAGGATGAGCAGGACACTTTAATCGATAACTTCCAAAACTTTTTAAACTCTCTTCCTTGTCCCCTTCAAATACTTATAAGAGTTAGAGAAGTAGACATTGATCGTTACTTGGAAGAGTTTTCCAAGAATTTAAGCGGAGAAGCGGAAAAAGTGTACATTGAACAAATAAAAAACTATTGCGAGTTTATCCAAAACTTGGTTTCGGGAAATAAGATTTTGTCCCGTAAGTTTTATATTGTTATTCCTTATAAACCAACGGACAAAACAACCGATTTTTCAATGGTAAAAGAGCAAATTTTACTTAATCAGGATATTGTTTCAAAGGGACTTGAGAAGTTAGGGATGAAAACAAGACCACTAAACAATCTTGAATTATTGGAGTTATTCTATAAGTTCTATAACCCCGACCAGATTAAATCCCAAGAATTAACAAGTGAAACCTTTAAGGCTTTATTTAATAACACTTATGCTATTTAACCTAAAATATCTTGAAAGCAAAAAGAAGAAAGCGAAAAAGCTTTCGGAATCCCTAAACTTCAATTTCGGAGAACAAGATCAAATTGATCTTATTTCTTATTCGGGGCTTGAAGAACAGTCTACCTACCTTCAGATGGAGAATAAATTTGTTCGAACACTATTTATTTCCGGTTTTCCTTATGTTGCCTCAACCGGATGGCTTAATATGCTTATTAACTTTAACCATAACATTGATATCTCCTATCACATTGAACAAATCGACCCTTATCTTGCCCTTCCAAAGCTAAATAGGAAAATAACGGAATTAGAGTCAACCAAACGCTCAATGCAACAGACAGGAAAAATTATCGGTTCTGAAATATTAGATCCGCTAGAGTCTGCAATTGAGCTTAAGAACAAAATCCAAAGAGGGCAGGAAAAGCTATTCCAAATCTCAATTTATGTAACACTTACCGCAAACTCTTTAATAGAACTTAATAAAATAACTACACTTTTAGAAACCGTATTATCAACCCGTCTTTTTTACGCAAAAACAGCTACATTTCAACAACTTGAAGCCCTGCAATCGGTATTGCCAAGAGGAGAAAATAAACTTTCGCAAAAAAGGAATTTAGACAGTTCATCTGCTGCCCTAACTTTTCCGTTTATATCCTCCGAACTCGTTTCAGAATCAGGGATTCTTTACGGCATAAATAAATCTAGTAACTCTTTAGTAACAATCGACAGATTTTCATTAAATAACGCAAACAGTATTATCTTTGCCCAGTCGGGAAGCGGTAAATCATATACCGCAAAAGTGGAAATTCTAAGGCAGTTAATGCAGGGGACAAAAGTGATAGTTATTGATCCGGAACGCGAATATAAACAACTAACAAATTCCGTGTCGGGAACGTATATAAAGTTTTCCGTTAAATCGAAAGAGAAAATAAATCCCTTCGACTTTTCTTTAAGTTCATATAGTAGTGAGGGCAATTTATCGGAGCACATACAAGATTTAACCGAGCTTGTATCTTTAATGGTTGAAGGATTAACGCCTGAAGAAAAAGCGGTGGTTGATAAGGCAATAATTCAAACCTACAAAGGTTTCGGTTTTACCCTCAAAGGGAAGCAAATCAAAAAATCCTTAAAACCACGCAGGGGTAGACCAAAAAAAGAACAGGAATACCCACTACTTAAAGACCTTTATAAAACACTTAAGGCAATACATGAAAGAAAACTTGCAACTAGGCTAGAAAAGTATGTTACTGGCTCATTGTCTTCCGTTTTTGATTCCCAAACAAACATAAAACTTGATAACAGGCTTGTTGTTTTTGATATTAAAGATCTTTCAGAGTCATTAAGGCAAATTATGATGATGGTTATCTCAAACTTTGTTTATAACCAAGTAAAAAGTAACTTACAAAAAAGACTACTTGTTATTGATGAAGGGTGGATGCTACTACAGCACGAAGAAAGTGCAAAGTTTGTATCGGGATTAACCAGAAGGGCTCGTAAATACTTTTTAGGGGTTAGTATTATCTCCCAGCAAGCAAATGACTTTTTAAACAGCGAATACGGAAAAGCTATAGCCTCGCAAGCATCACTTAGGATTCTAATGAGACAAGATACGACAACCATCAGGGGGGTTGCACGTGAATTTAAGTTAAGCGAATACGAACAAAAGTTTTTGTTGGGATGCGACAGAGGTGAAGCGTTAATAATAGCCGACCAAAACCATGTTGCTATAAAAGTTGTAGCCTCGGAAAAAGAACATCCTTTTATCACCACATCCCCTTCCGAGCGCTTTAAACTTAAGTGAATCCATTATATATAAAATCAATTATTGCAGCCTTTTCTTTTAGAAAAGAATTAAAGTACGTCATTTTGACATTTGTCGGAGTTTTACTTTTACCCTTTGTTGCCGTCATTTTGCTTACCCAAAGTGGAATAGATATAGTCTCAGACCGTCTTGCAACGGTTAATACCCAAACAAATGCTATCCAAATCCATGACCCGGCAACAGGCAAGGTTATAGCAACAATTAATGCCCCTATGGTTTGGCCTGTTCATGGGGTTGTAACCTTAGAGTTTGGTGCAATAGACCTTCCATATCAACCACTTCATACCGGAATTGATATCGCAAACCCCGAAAGCAGAACTGGTGACCCCGTAACTGCTTTTATGCCCGGAAAAGTAATATATGCAGGGGAGATATTCTGGGGATATGGAAAACACATCATAATTGACCATGGGAACAATATAACGTCAATTTATGGGCATTTAGATAAGATTTTGGTTATTCCCGGTGAAGAAATAAAGACAACGGATCAAGTAATTGGACTTGAGGGAAGCACGGGTTGGTCAACCGGACCACATGTTCATTTTCAAATAGATGTTTTTGGAATACCTGTGAACCCGAGAACATTTTTGTCTGGAAATCCTATATAATATGTATACATCTGCCCGAAAGGGCTTTTTTTGTGGAAAAAAACTTACCTATACAAAATGTTGCAATAAACCTCTATCCGCAGGGTGATAACTTACCTCTAATTGATTTCCAAATTGAATTTGAAGAGTGGCTTACTATCTTGTCGGGACCTAACGGTACTGGTAAATCAACAATACTTAAAAAAGTGAAAGAAGAAAAAGCAGATAAATCTCTCCTATACAACCCAAAAAGAAATTCAGAACGAAAGAATATATTACAGATTTATCAAGATATAGAAAGGAGTGGAGAACGAAAAGCGGCAATTATAGGTAATTTTATTAACAAAGTGTTTAATGATAATACTTATGACCCTTACTATTCTTTTCCTGAAGTTGTAGGAAGAGATTTTCTTGAAAGATTTAAAGAATTAGGTAAAACCTTGAACGCTGGACAGATTATCGAGCAACTTAAAGAAGAATATGGAAAATTAATCAAGAGCATATTTCCAAATTATAAATTAATAAATTGGGATTTTAAAAATGGAGCCCCATATTTTCAGGTAGAAAAATTCGATAAGTATATATTTGAGTCAGACCAATTAAGTACTGGTGAGCAAGAGATTCTATCTCTTGTTTTTAATATTCAATTTTTCCGTGATTCATTTGAGATTTTACTTATTGATGAACCTGAGATTCATTTAAATTGGGCGCTTGAGGAAAATTTATTCAAATTTCTAAAAACATTTTCTAAGACATATAAAAAACAGGTGATTGTAACTACTCATGCAAGAATTGTTTTTGAAGATAGCTTTAGGGCTAACTGTAAGTTTTTATATTTTAATGAACAAAAAAGAATTATTATTAACAAATCTGTTCCAGATTCTATAAAAAGAGAAATCAGCGGAGACATTGTTAAATTTGTAATCTCAGATCAAGATTCAAAAACTGTGTTTGTTGAAGATCCGTTTCATGAATTAGTTATCAAACAGTTTTTATTAACAATAGGGAAACCCAGTAATTGTATTAATATTCAGTCATTAAATGGTAAGACTGCCATTTCAACATTGTATGCGGGTGTATCTCAACGTCAATCACGCGGTCTGTTCAAAGAAGCGTACTTTTTGATTGATGGAGATAACCAAGTAGATCCGCATCCTACTGACCCACATTTTATAAAATTATCTAGATATTGCTTAGAATCATATTTTGTAAATTACAAAATATTATCAAAGATTTCAGGAAAATCAACGGAACAGATTAAAAAAATGATCTGCCAAATAATCAATACAAAGAAAAAGAAAGAACATAAACTTGTATTAATGGGAGATATTAAACCAAGCATGCTTAAAGAAAAGGATTTTGCTAATTTTGATTCTTCATACTTTCTCTTAGACCTTATCTCTAAGCTTGGATTTACTCAAGAAAGTTTTGCTAAGAAATATCTAGAAAATTTAAAAATAAAGAAACAGCTTAAAAAAGTATTTGATAAAAAATTCACAAATTTCCTCTATAGTTAAGTACATAGTAAAATTATCCCTAAAAGTTGTATAATCACCTCATGGGTTCACAAATACAACTCGGAAAAAATATAAAAAAGGCAAGACTGAAGGCTGAATTAACACAAGCTGAAGTTGCTGATATGGCAGAGATTCACGTAAATTATTTTGCCCGGATCGAAAGAGGGGAAGAAAACCCATCAATAGATATTATCGAGAAAATTGCAAAAGCCTTGAAAGTTAAATCCTCGGAGATATTGCCTTTCTAAATATATTCATTGAGTCTTAAAAAATTAAACATTTCAAAAGCAAAATCTTGACTTTCGATTCTTCTCATTATTTCCCTACTGTTGTTTTGTGAAAGAATATTTAAACTTCCTTCCCAAAGTATCTTTCTGTCAATAATAGCCAGCTTCCGATGATGATTGCCGGAACAAAGAAACGTTTGAACGCCCATTGTCTCGAAGTTAGTTATTTCTTCTTCCGACTGGTATTCCATGGTTTCTTTATGCTCTTTTGGATCACGCGTAATGACATAAATTCTAATTCCTTTTTCTAAAATCTTTTTAAAGACCGATCGAAAGCTATTCATCCTTTCTGTTGTGATAAAAGGGCTTTCGATAATGATTTCTTTTTTACAGTTTTCTAAGTCATTTAAAAAAGCTTTGTAGAATGTATCTTCATCAAACAGTTCTGAACTAAAAAGTATGTTTTGAGGCTTATTCATCCGATTCTACCTCCTCAAAGACTGAATATAACTCAGCCATCCAACCTAAAAATAGTTCGAATAGATGAACCTTAGGGTCACAGAAAATTTGATACAATCAAGTTGTGCCCAAGTCTTTACGCCGTCATTCCCACCACATTGATAAACGTTTGCGCTTCAGATTACGACTTTATTTTTTAATCTCTTTAATTCTGGTTTGTCTACTCGCTTACGACATCTTTCAAGGAACACTGCGCCTGGATTATGCCATTTTCGGTTTGTTTGCAGGCTGTGGGATAGGAATTATCGCTTCAAGGATGTTTCATATTTCTTGGAGTCATGATGCAAAAAAAGTAGTAAGCAGGCTTGATGTTTTTGGCATAGGAATACTCGTACTTTATATTTTTTTTACGCTGCTTCGAACAAGAATTGTGGGATATTTTACTCATAATTTTGAGGTCGGAACGGTAGGATTTGCGCTCCTTTCGGGAATTCTGTTTGGACGCGCGCTTGGAACCCGCGGAAAGATAATTGAAGTCCTCAGAACACAAAAAATATTCAAGTAAATTATTTATATTACCTTCTGTGCGAGGAGCCAAAAGAGAACTCCGGCCATTCCCCAAAGAGGGGCAGCGAGAAGACTAGAATGCCCTAGGTAAGTAAATTTTTTATACGTCCAAAGCCTTGCTCCAACAACTTGATAATAAGAAAAACCAACTAGCCATTCAAAAAATGGACCAATTAATGAAAATACGAGAAATATTTTAAGCAAAGACAAACCTTGGAAATTAATCACAACTAAAGTACCGACCAGAGGAAAAGTTAGAAGAAAAAAATAGCGAGCAAACCTGAAATGGGATTTGTGTAGGTGTCTCTTGGTCAAACCAAAATATAGTTTAGTAGCCAAAGTTTCAACCAAAACACCACCCACAACAAATAGTAAATAAAATCCTGCTAAACCCATATGTTTAATAATATCAGAATTTGGAGTTTTGGGAAAATTGGGGATTATGCGTCTCCGGCCAAAAGCTACCCATTTCTCATCTTTATATCCTTTAGTTTGTCGTTTGCTCTCCTGATTTCCCCTCGAAGATCAAAATGTTCCTCCGGAGTTGCTTCTCTGACTTTGCAAGGAGTAACGTATGGCACTATTCCTCCCCCTATTCTCATTTCGAAACCTACATCATGAAGGAAAACGCCATCAGGCCCCAAAACAAAAGCTCCGCTTACAGCTCTCGTTTCTGCCCCTCGCATTTGATAACCTACTACTTTCCCGGGGATGCTTTCTCCATTCCTTCCCTCTGAGAAAGGGAACTTACCTTGTGGAAATTGTTTTGCTACATCAGTAGTTTCTCTTTGAAGCAAAGCTCCTTCTTGAGCACGAACATCAGCATAACGTACCTCTTCCAAACCACCCATAATAGAGCAAATTATATTACTTTCTGTCGGGTTGTCAATTGCGAAATTGTTTAAGCTAGGACTCAAAAACTATTTGCTTAAACCGAGTAAAAATTTGGGGGGGATTAGTCCGCAGGTGTTGGCTGCAAATGAGTAATATTTGTTGAAGAATGTTTTTCGCCTTTCATCTCTTGAAGTCCTGCTATTGGTTTTGTAAGGGCAATTTTTAAGACATCATCCATATGAGAAACAAATACAAACCTTAGATCTTTTAAGACCTGTTTTGGAACATCTTCCAAATCTTTCCTATTTTCTTTCGGCAAAATTATCGTCTTTAATCCTGCTCGGTGTGCTGCAATCACTTTTTCCTTAACTCCGCCTATTTCAAGAATTCTGCCGCGAAGCGTTACTTCTCCAGTCATCCCAACAGTATGTTTTACCGGAATCTTTGTAAGGGCTGACACAAGCGCGGTTGTAATTGCTCCTCCTGCCGAAGGCCCATCTTTTGGTACTGCGCCTTCCGGAACGTGGACGTGAACATCCAGTTTTTGATAAAAATTGTCCTTAATGCCAAATTTTTCCGCACGCGCACGGATGTATGACATAGCAGCCTGGCAGCTTTCTTTCATAACATCTCCAAGCTGTCCTGTGAGAATTAACTGCCCTTTCCCGGGCATAAGCGCCACTTCGATAAACAGTATAT
>JAKAHW010000122.1 GCA_021825285.1 bacterium | reverse complement strand
TAAAATGAATGGCAAAAAAAAGTGCAAACGACAATAAGGATGGCATTAGAATTAACTGGGGAAAAGATTTCTCCCTCTTGCCGCAACTAGATCTTCTTAAAGTTCAAAAAGAGTCTTATCAATGGTTTTTAGAAAAAGGTATTAAACAGGTTTTGGAAGAAATATCCCCAATTGAGGATTTTACAGAAAAAAACTGGACACTTGAATTAAAAGACTATAAACTCGGAAAAACCGCAAACACTCCGGATATAGCATTATCAAAAGGTGTTACTTTTGATGCACCCTTGTATGTAAACGCAACACTTACCAACAAAAAAACCAATGCTTCCTATGACCAAGAAGTTTTCTTAGGAGATATCCCCCAAATGACAGACAGGGGGACTTTTATTATCAACGGAATTGAAAGAGCGGTTGTAAATCAACTTGTAAGAAGCCCCGGAGTTTTCTTTACCGCAACCCAGGATAATGTAACCGGGAAAACTCTTTATAACGCAGAAATTAGACCGGTTCACGGGTCTTGGCTTGAATTTACAACAACAAGACATGAAACAATCATGGTAAAAATTGACAGAAGAAGAAAGTTTTTGGCAACTACTTTTCTAAGAGCCCTCGGAATATCCGCAAATGAAGAACTAAAATCAAAATTCCAGGTAACAGAAGCAAACGGCAAAACACAATTTATAGAAAATACAGTTTTAAAAGATACAACCCAAAATTCCGACGAAGCATTAATTGAGATATTTAGAAAAATGCATCCGGGTGAACCGGTTGTTTTAGATAAAGTAAGGGAAAATTTCCTCGGAACATTTTTCAATAACAGAAGATATGATTTGGGGGCAGTAGGAAGATACAAATTAAATAAAAAACTAAAAGATGTAGAAGAATTCAATGTACCAAGCTTGGATACCAAAATATTGACTCTTGAGGATATTATCGGAACAATAAGCTATCTTATTAAACTGGCCCAGGGACAATACGGAGTTGACGATATTGATTCTTTGGCAAACAGACGTATTAGATGTGTAGGAGAATTGGTTGCAACAACCGCTTTTAGAATCGGAGCTTTAAGGCTTGAAAGAAGTGTTAAAGAAAGAATGAGCTTAATCCAGCCGGATGTACCCATCTCAATTGGCGGACTCATTAATGCAAGGCCGATTATGGCTTCAATTAACGAATTTTTCAGAACATCCCAGCTTTCTACAATTTTGGATCAGACAAACCCGTTATCTGAAATTGATAATTTAAACCGTTTGACAGTAATGGGAACAGGCGGAATTTCAAGAGAAAGAGCAGCTTTTTCAATCCGTGATATAAACAGTTCACAATATTCAAGGATTTGTCCTATCAGAAGCCCCGAAGGACCAAACATCGGTCTTGTAACTTATATGGCTTTATACACAAGAGTTAATGAATTCGGGTTTCTGGAAGCTCCCTACAGAAGAATTATTCATGAAAAAAGAGGAGGAAATACCACTTCCAAAGCAACAAACGAAATAGAATATTTATCCGCAGACGATGAGCAAAAACATTATATAACCCATGCGGAAGTTTTGGACGGAGATAAAATTACAGAAGAAAGAGTCCCTGCAAGATATAACGGTGAATTTATAGAAACAGATTCTGCAAATGTTGAATACGTTGACGTAGTTCCAAGACAAGTCGTAGGAAGTGCCGCATCACTTATTCCGTTTGTAAGTCACGATGAGGCAAACAGAGCTTTGATGGGTACTCACATGCAGTGTCAGGCAGTACCTTTGATAACTCCGTCAAGCCCTGTTGTCGGAACAGGAATGGAAAGTTTAATTTCAAAAATGATGGGAAGAGTTATTTATGCACCTTTCGACGGAGAAATTGAATATTCAGACGCAAATAAAATAATATTAAAAGGAAAAGGAAAAAACGAAGAAACAACCTATTATATAGACTCATTCAAAAGAACATCACAAGCAACCGCCTATACCCAAAGAACAATGGTCAATAGCGGAGACAAGGTTAAAAAAGGAGACTTATTGGTAGACGGACCTTCTTCTCAAAACGGAGAATTGGCCCTTGGGCAGAATTTATTAATTGCTTATACGTCTTTGGACGGATTGGGATATGAAGACGGAATAGTAATTTCGGAACGATTGGTAAAAGAAGATACATTATCTTCAATTCATATTGAAAAACACGAAGCAGCGGTTGTTGAAACGAAATTAGGACCGGAAGAAACAACAAGGGACATTCCAAATGTTTCCGAAGAGGATTTGGCAAATTTGGATGAAGACGGAATAGTTGTTGTAGGTTCGGAAGTCAGCCCAGGTGATATATTGGTTGGAAAAATCGCACCAAAAGGGGAAACAGAATTATCCGCAGAAGAAAGATTACTTAGAGCAATATTCGGAGAACAGGCAAGAGAAATAAGGGACACATCTTTACGGATGCCACACGGAGAAAGAGGAACCGTAGTCAGTGTTCAAATCTTAGACAGAAAAAAAGGCGATGAATTGGAACCAGGAACCATAAGAAAAATAATTGTAGAAGTAGCACAGCTTAGGCACGTTGTAATCGGAGATAAACTTGCGGGAAGACACGGAAACAAAGGCGTAATTTCAAAAATATTACCTGAAGTCGACATGCCGCATTTGGCAGACGGAACAGCAGTTGATATTATAATCTCTCCTATTTCAGTACTTGCACGTATGAATTTAGGCCAGCTTTTGGAAGCTCATTTAGGCTGGGCTGCAAGCAGTCTGAATGAAAAAATAGGAATACCTGTTTTTGAAGAGGTTAATGAAGAAAAAATTGTCGGAGAACTTAAAAAAGCAGGACTTCCGGTTGACGGAAAAGCAATACTCTACGACGGAAGAACAGGAGAGCCGTATGAAAACCCAATAGTTGTAGGGATTGAATACATGATGAAATTAATCCATATGGTTGAGGATAAAACACACGCACGTTCAACCGGTCCATACTCTTTGGTTACACAGCAGCCTTTGGGTGGAAAAGCGCAAATGGGAGGACAGCGACTCGGAGAAATGGAAGTCTGGGCATTGGAATCACATAGGGCAAGATATACTTTGCAGGAAATGTTGACAATAAAATCAGATGACGTTGTAGGAAGAGCAAAAGCATTTGAGGCAATCGTAAAAGGGACAGATATCCCGACTCCAAAAGTCCCTGAAAGCTTTAAAGTTTTAATTAAAGAATTAAATGCATTAGGGTTAAACGTTGTGCCTATCGGCGCAACGGTTTTGGATAAACCAATTGACGCGCCATTAGAAACAGCAGAAGAAGTAAAAGAAGCTCAAAAAGAAGAAAAAGTCGAAGAAGAAGCAAAAGAAATGCAGGAGCAGTTAGAGATCGG
>JAKAHW010000121.1 GCA_021825285.1 bacterium | reverse complement strand
TTTATGCTCTTTGTTCTTATAGTAAATTTGTATCTGGTCTCCTTTTTCAAGTTTGTCTAAAAGGTAAAAAATAGAGTTATACTTTGATGCTTCGTAAAAATTGACAGATGAATGGGAAAAAAGAAAAACATTTCCATCACTATCAGGGAAAGACGATCCTTTTGCATGAGCAACACCTTTTGTCAGGGCAAATTGATAGGCACTTGAATTAAATGGGTCAACATTGGGAACAACTTTTGCGTTTGCCCGTATTTTAGGAATTACGATGCCGAATTCCGTATCTTTTGGTTTTAAATTCTGCTTTTGAGAGACTTTCCCAGGCCCTAATGTTTGATATTCTACCTCGAGTCTGAAAATAGAAAAATAAATCAAGAATAAACTGATTAGCGAAACCGCCACTAAAGATAATCCGAGATAGATTAGTATTGATGAAACTGTTTTCACTTTAAGCTCTTCTTGTTTTTTTCCAGAGGAAGTAAAAGAGAACAAAAACTGCTGCAATTACCACTACTGTCAACATATTTTTGATACTAAACAATCCTTCTTTCACAGTTTTTTCTTCTTTTTTAGGCTCAGTCTTCTTTTGGTATTGCGTCTCGGCTCCTTTTACTTCACCCTGTTTTTTTGTTTCTTCCCCAAGAACCTGTCCCTGTCCTCCTCCGACCGGAATTGCACCCGAAAGGCCTCCTGCCCCGCCCGTTGTTCTTGTTGGAGCAACAACTACTGTTTGGTCAATTGTGTCTCCTACCATGTTCGACGCGTTTCCTGCCGAATCAAATGCCCGGATTCCGAAATAATATGTTTTTCCGCAGTCGGAAACTGTATTTTCAAATTGTCCATCAGTACTTGAACCGATACTTATTGAGTCAACTTGGCTGACTGAAGATGCATCAACGGTTGTTGAATCAGACCTGTAAAGCTTAACTTTTACTGTTTTTCCGCTGTCATCAGCCGTTCTGAATTTAATTTTGTAAACACAATCGGATGGTCTTTCTTTGCTGTAATTTACAGGCTCCCCGGGACCGGTTTTTTTATATTCAACATCAACAGTTGCACTTGTCGCTGAATCTGCTCCTGCTTGGGCTGTTGCCTGGAAAGAATACGTTCCCTCGGTAGTTATCAAAGATGAATTTACCGCACAATTTCCGGTATTTCCTCCGGAAGACAGCACCTGATCTCCCCCGAATTGGGTAAAACCTGCTTCTCCAGGTGCTTTTTTCAAGCACTTAACGGTTATTACTCTCCCTTGGACATCTAAAGTTGTAAAAACAATATTAAAGGTATCCTGATTTGTAGGGCTTTTTGGCTGGGAAAGCCTTATTGAAACAGGAGACGCCGCAAATACATTTGCAGTTGATAAAACGATAAACAAAATTGTTAAGAATATTTTAGATAAGTTTTTTAGCATATTTTTTTCTAAGTATTGCTCCAAAAATTGTTAATATTAAGCCTGCTCCAAAAACAATTCCCGACATTATAACCCAAATATTATTTGCTCCTGTTGCCGGAAGCTCTGTCATTGCTCCCAATACGTCCCCTCGTTTGACTGATATGGAAGCTGTCGTATTCTCGTCTTTACCTACCAAAACATCGGTTCCTACAAAATTTGTATCAACATATCCGGTGGGCAAAGCTTGTGCTAACACTTGATCTCCTATCACATTGCTTCCTTCTGCCCATGCCACATCTTTATAAGTCCCTGGATGTTGACCGCCATCTATTGTAGCAATAAGTGTCAAGATTACTGTTTCTCCTAATACCATATTCCCAAGCTGCCATGTTCCCGGCGATGCATAGGTCGGTTCTCCTGTTGTGCCTGGTTTTAGATTTCCTCTCACATCTGAATTTGCTGTCCAAGAACCTGCCTTGTATTTAAATCCTGAAGGAAGTAAGTCCACGAGCTTTACCCCATTTGCATCGGCATCCTCTACTTTTACAGTTATTGTGTACAAAACTTCATTCCCAGGAGCCATTGTCGCTCCACCGGTATTATTACTCTTTGAAATTTTTAGAACCGGAGTAAGAGAATGGTTTCCAAAATCTTTTCCGTCTGCTACCGTTCCCGACGTAACTGTTACGCTGTGACAAATACTGTCAGTTGTATTGACCGGGTATGTTTGTTCCCAACCGGGTTTTATAACTTCACAGACTTGATACGTGCCGGGGTTAAGATCCGTAAACGAATAGCCTCCGTCTGTACCTGTTATAGTAGATTGTTCGCCTTCGTCCAGTTTTTTATTTCCGTTTTTGTCAATAAATATCGTCCACCCTGCAAGACCCTTTTCACAGACTTGCGATTCCTCTTCATCTCTTGTAAACGTACATCTTCTTCCATCACCATTTACGTCATTCCATTTCATGCCTGTAATCCCACCCTTTTTGTAATTAAAGAAGTTTACCGTCACATTTGAATCTGTTAAAACCACGGATTTTGTTCCTTCTGAACCATCTGCTACAAACCACCCTTCGGGAATTGGGAGCTCGGAAACTGTATATGTTCCGGGCTTAAGGTCACCAAATGTCGTACAGTTGTTTTCAGTTCCTGTATTTTTAGAAAGTTCTCCAATCTTAAATGTCCAATTGTCAACAGGCGTAGTCTGACTCTCGCTGTTTAGTCCTCCCGATCTCTCGTATTTACATGCTGTTATAGAAAGATTTCCTTTATTAGTAAAGTCATTTCCAGTACTTACGGTTCCGGGATTAATTGTTACGTTGTGGAAAAGAGCTGAAACATTTGTCCATCCTGTTTGCATAACTTCAGCAACTTGGTAAAACCCTGTTAATAATGAGGAAAAGCTATATGTTCCATCCGTTAAGGTAGGTGTTGATAATATTGGCGATAATCCGCATCCTACTCCCGAACCCGAACAAGCGAATAAATTAATAGTCCATCTTGCCAACACATTTCCCAATTCATCAAATTTCGTCCCCGAAATCGTTCCCGGTTTCTGTTTATTTGTACATGTGACAGTTATCTCTTGAGCTGAGGACAAGCTGAATTCCGTTGCGGGTATTTCGTTTGAAATTTTACAACCTAGCGCTTCGTATTTGCTTGCATCAACTCCTGTTTCGGCAATTGTATACGGTCCGCCTGGATTTGGCGTATAAACTGCATTTGTTGAAGGCTGGGCAATTGTTTTGGGATCTGCATTGTTTAATTGAACAGTAAAGTTTGTAGTATCGCTTGTTGTCTGTCCGTTTGAATCCTCCACTAGTTTACTAACCGTTATCTTTGCCAATTTTTGTTTGTTCGTACAAGTTACGGTTACTGTCTGTCCGCTTGAAACCGGAACCGTTATTCCATGTTGTGGAAGATCAAGAGCCGAACCGCCTGAACTGCTTTCGCATCCTGTAAAATC
>JAKAHW010000120.1 GCA_021825285.1 bacterium | reverse complement strand
GATAAAACATTTGTATCTTGTCCGTCTAATCCTGTATTTTGCATACTACGAAAAGGTCTGAAACATTAGAGGGTAATCTTCCAGTTATAATAGCATCTCCTGTTTGCTTAAAAAAATCAAGACTATTATTTGATTTTAAAATTTCATCAATGTTTAATCCCAAGTTTTTTGCTGTTTCAAAAGTTTTGCTGTCTCCTATTGCTCCGGCAAATTCCGTATTATCCCATCCATCAGAATCAAAAGAAGCAATTAAGGTCCCGTTTAAATTTTCTAAAGATGCCAAAACTACTTCCTGATTTCTTCCTCCGGTCCCGTTTCCGGTTACGTGTACGGTTGTTTCTCCTCCTGCCAACAAAACCTCACCTGGTTTTGTTTCCTCCAACAATTTTTTTCCCGCTTCGCTTGCTTCAGCCTCGAATTTATCAGATAAAATTCTTGGGTTTAGACCAATTTCGTTCGCTTTTTCCTTCATAGCATTTAATGCTGTTAGGTTGCTCAAAACTATAATATTAGTTACTTTTTCAAAATATTTATCATCTTTTGGATTGTCTACAAAAGATTCTCGAGCTATGTTTGGCAAGTTAAATTTTTGAATTAGAGCAAGGGCATCATCAATCGTTGTATCGTCTTTAACAGTCGGACCTGAAGCAATGTATTTTATGTCGTTTCCCGGAACGTCAGAAAAAATAAGAGTTGCAACGGTTGCAGGATATAGAATTTGTGCAAGTCCTCCACCTTTAACGTCTGATAAATGCTGGCGGATTTTGTTAATATCAAAAATATCAGCACCTGACTTTAAAAGAGCTTTTTCAATTTCAATTTTTTGCTCGATAGAAACTGAGTGAGGATGCTCAAACATGGCACTTCCGCCTCCGCACACAACTACTAAAACCAAATCTTTTTCATTTAAATTCGAAAACTTTCCGATTACCCTTTGGGTAAAATCTACATTCTGCTGGGAAATTACAGGATGGGTTCCTTTTGTAAATTCAATTTTTTTAAATTCCTGACCTTCCGTATCTATGACATAGCCCTCAGTAAGCCTCTCGCCCAATAGGTCTTCCAAAAGCTTTGAGTTCTTTGCGCTTCCTTTCCCAAAACCAATTAAATAAATGTTTGCAAAATCATTTAGGTTAAAAGTTTTATCAACGATTGTAAGAATATTATTTTCAAGACTTACGGTTTTTTTAAAATTTTCCTCAGGCTGAATTGATAAAAGTCCTGCTTCTATAATCTCGAGCAGTTTTCTTCTTTGAGGAGTTTTGGCGATTTTCTCAAAATTTTGGATTAACATTTGGCAGACATCTATAGTTTAAATGAATGCAGAGCTTATTGGAATAGTTATTTATAAAGTCTTAGAACGTTATTCCATTTAGGGATTGGGAAAGGTTGGACAAAAAATCGGTTCATACTCACAATGTCGAAAGGTGCCGATGCCATATTTTTTCCTATTTCTTCCCGGTCCAATTTATATTGATGAAGTTCGCTTGCTAATCTAACAGCTTTTACAGGATTAAAAGGGTGGACGCGAAAGGCATCTGCAATCGAGCTTTCTTCCTTTAAAAGAAGATCGGCGGGAAAAATATGAATATTTTGCCCTCCTTTTTTTGTGACCCTAAACATTTCCGCAAGCGCTTCTGACAGATAACGAATGTGCTCTAGTGTATGAATAGAAATTATTTTTTCAAACGTTTCGTCTCCAAAGGGCAATTTTCTTGCGTCTGCTACGAGTAGCTGCTCTCCCGGCATTTTTCGCAAAACTCTATCTATTGCGGCTTTGTTTATGTCGATTCCAATATAAACGCCTCCTTGATTTTTTACATGATTAATGACATCGGTATTTGTTGCTCCGATTTCTAAAACTCTTTCTCCTGAAAAAATCGGCATTTCTGTAACTTTTGACATTATTGGATTTGGTGTTATTCTTAACTGTTTTTCGGCATAGAGTCTTCCGTACAAGTTTTCCATGTAAGTATTTTAGCAAATTGTTTTTTATGATATAATGTTATTCAGGTTTGATCAGTCAAACGAGTTATATGAAGTTTGTTGTTTCTACAACTAAAATACACTTCGCCTAATTATTAGGACTCGCTTTACTTGTTTAAAACCTCAAAAAATATGGATCCGAAGCAACAATATATTAAAAAACTTGAGGAAATTTCTCATGTTTCCGCAGAAGAGGCAAAGAAACTTCTTATTGAAGAAGTTACAAATGACTCAAAAGCCGATATTGCAAAAATTATCAAAGAAGCAGAAGAAGAGGCGAGAGCTACTTCCCACAAAAAAGGGCAAGAAATTTTGGTGGATGCAATGCGTCATGGAGCTCTTGATTACATAGCCGAATACACTGTTTCCACGATTAAACTTGAAGACGAAGACGTTAAGGGAAGAATTATCGGAAAAGAAGGAAGAAATATCCGCGCTTTTGAAAATGCAACAGGAGTCGATGTAGGGCTAGATGAGGAAGGAATTATAAGACTTTCTTGTTTTGATCCTGTCAGACGCGAAACAGCAAGAAGGGCTCTTGAGTTACTGATTAAAGATACAAGAATTCAGCCGATTAGAATTGAAGAAATTGTAGAGCAAGTTAAAAAAGAAGTTGCCCAAATAATATTTGACGAAGGAGAAAAGCTTGCCCATGAAGTTAAGGCATATAACATTCACCCCGATTTAATTTCAATGCTGGGAAGATTTAAATTCCGAACTTCTTTTGGACAAAACTTAGTAGTACATACTCTTGAAGAAACAAAAATCGGAATTCAGCTTGCAACGGAAGTTGGGGCAAATGTTGAAATAGTACGTCTTGGATGCCTTTTTCATGATATCGGGAAAGTGGTTTCAGACAAAGAAGGAAGCCATGTTCAGCTTGGAG
Source organism: bacterium (assembly GCA_021825285.1). The sequence goes on along the minus strand of JAKAHW010000120.1, from coordinate 504 downwards.
TTGAGCTTCTTCAAAGATACAAGATGCCAAAAGAGGTTATTAACTGTGTAGCCGAGCATCACGAGGACAAACCTTTTTCATCTATAGAGTCAGTTTTGGTTTACATATCAGACTCAATTTCAGGCGCAAGGCCGGGGGCAAGACATGAGGACGTTGAGGAATATGTGAAAAGAATACGCGACATGGAAGAAATTGCCAAAGGTTTTGATGGAGTCGAAGATGCTTATGCATTTGAGGCAGGAAGAGAACTTCGAGTAGTTATTAATCCTGGTAAATTGGATGATATAGAAACAACAATAGTTGCCAAGAAAATTAAAGAGGAAGTTGACAGAAAATTAGTAGTTCCCGGAGTTGTCAGAGTAACTGCAATTCGAGAATTCAGGGTCTCAGAACCCAAAGAGTAGCCTCCCCGTTTTTCCCGTTAAATCAAGATATTGACAAACACCTTTTTAAGTTGTATCGTATTTTTCATGCTAAAAACAAAGATCTTCAAGTTCTCCGTCG
>JAKAHW010000007.1 GCA_021825285.1 bacterium | reverse complement strand
TACAAACAAAAAGGTTTCGACAACAAACCATCCCGATGTGCCGATTGTAGAAAAAACAAAAGGACTCAAGTAGGTGGTGGTGGAAGATTCGGAGGCCCAAGAAGGCAATTCGAAATAACCTGTTCTGAATGCGGAGCTAAAGATACTGTTCCTTTCGAACCAAAAGACGGAAGACCAGTTCTTTGCAGAAACTGCTTTTCAAAGAATAGAACACAGGCCTAAGATTAGTTAATAGCTAACTAGTAAATAGTGAATAGATGTTTAGGATAAAACCTAAATTCTTCTGATTCCTCGTTTAATTTTTTCAGCTAAATAACTTTCAGGGATATTATTGCATTATAGAATGCAGGTATTTTTTGTGGGAAAAAATTTAAAATTAACAATTTCCAGTTTTCAATTTAGGATTGATTGCAAGTTAATCTAAACTTAGAGTCCAAATTATTTTGGAAGCTAATTAACTATTAACTATTCACTATTAACTATTTTATGGTTGGGTTGGGGTGACTGTTGGCCTGGGAGCGGTACTTGGTGTAACAGAAGCTGATCCCGGTGGTGGAGATATTTTGATAGGTGGCTTTTGTGGTGGAAGGGTAACAGATGGTGCGTTTACATCCAAGTTGGGCTGGTTTTTGGTTGGTTGTTCAACCTGTGCTACTGGTTTGGTTTCTGTTTTTCCAACTTTTGATTGAAGAGCCGAAATTTCAGAGTCAATCTTCCTTAGGTTCTCGGCATTATCTTTTACCAATTGTCTTACTACTTGGTAAGCTGATAGTGCATCGGTAAGATTTCCTTTTGCTTCAAGAGTATGTCCTAAATTGTAATAGGCATTGGCAAAATCCCCTTTTAATTTTATGGCTGTCTGGAATTGGGTTTGGGCGGCATCATATTGGTTTAATTGATAATAAATGCCCCCTAATTGAATGTATAGCTGCGGATTGTATGGATCCAGAGCTATTGCCTGGTTCATTGTCAAAATGGCAAACTGATCCGCATTTTGTCCGACATTAATTAAATTCCTGTAAATATTCGAAAGGTTTTGCAGGTTTTGTGATGTAAGAGGGGAGAGTGTCGCCGCATTTTTTGCCGAGGCAATTGCTTGCTGCAAAAGCGAAACTATGTTTTGCTGCATTTGTTGGTTTGGTTTTTGGTTTTGAGAGACCAAAGAGTTTGCGATAGCCAGATTAATTTGGGAAAAAATCCTATGATAGTCGCTTCTGTAAGGGAACGCTTGAATAGCTTGTGTTTGAAGCTGGTATGTAGCCTGGGCATTATTTGCATTTGCAGCCTTTAAAGACTGGGCAAATTTAGCATCCGAGACCATGAATTTAAAAGTGTAGTACCCCACAAATCCTACCAATAAAGCTACGATTACCGAGAAGATAATTGGAAGGACAAGATTCCCCTCACCCTTTTTGTCTTTTGTTTCAAAGGGGTTAAGGCCAAGTTTTAGGGCAACTATTGTTATGTCAAAAATCCTCTTATCCTTGTTGACCGTCAGGCTTGCAGAGTAGAGGGCAAGAATTATAAAAACAAGTGCTACAACCGTGAAGGAGAAAGGAAGGAGGAAGGCAAGGACAAAGATAAAAAAGAGCGAGAAGAATAATGGACTGTTAACTTTAGTTTTTATCGCGACTACCAGAATTGAAAGAAAGGCGACCGCTCCCAGCAAGCCGGTTGTTGCGATTAATTCCAGAAAATAGGAAGAAGAATAAGAAAAGGAAAGGTTCCAAATGTTGGGTTCAAGATTAAATGCGGGAAGTCTGAATCTTGTAAAGTCTGCTAAGAATGTGCCGTATCCGGAACCAAAGAAGAAAGAGGCCAAGAAACGGGATGCATCCTGAGATATGGTGGCAAATGCTGTTTGGAGTCCGTATGCATAAGGAAGGACAATTGGTTTTTGTGGCAAAACAATGATTTGCCAGACTATGGCAACAAGTCCAAGAACCATTAACAAAAGGGATCCGGCCTCAATTAAGAAGAAATAATCCTTTTGAATTTCCCCCATATTTATTTTGAATTTTGGAAAATTCAATTTTTTAGCTACTTTGTAGACAACAAATGCCAAAAGCGGAAGAGTGTAAGCGACTTGCTGGATACTTGAGCCGAATGAGTTGAAATATCTGCTTCTTATTGCTGTGACAGGAAGCACAAATAGGTTTAAGAAATACAAAGTTGAAAGAAGTGATGCAACTGCTGCGCCTAAAAGAAGGGAAGCTACAACCATGCGTTTTCCTTTCTTGTCTTTTATAGTATTTGTTATTACGAAAAATAAGAGAATTGCCAAAAGTAAAGGAATTGATTGGAATAAGGAATCGAATCTGTTTTTTGAAATAATGGAAGATACAAGGACTATTGCGCCAAAAGCAAAAACCGGGGCATTGAAAGGATTGGCATTTAAAACGACTTTCTTTTCGGCAATTGATTTTACCGCCCAAAGGGCAAGAAGAAGGAGGGTGGCCCCTACTATCAAATACTGTTTTGGAATAATGAAAAAGTCAGTTGAGTTAGTCAGGAAAATAACCGGAAGAAGAAAAACTGTTAGTGAGATTATCGCTGTTGAGGAAATTTCGATATAGGACAGAAGACTTCTTTTTTGCATGATATTAAACTCTAGCAAATAGAAAAGGCTGCTGTCAATAGTTCCCTGAACCAAGTTTGGGAATATTGCAATAATTCCGGAAAAATGTTAATAATTAGCCCATTGGTTATGGGCAAAAAACAACTCAATATAAAAGTAGACAATTTAAGTTTTGACTACAAAAATTCTGGTGCAAAAACAAAAGTCTTAAGCGGTATTTCTTTTGAGGCGCAAAAAGGAGAGTTCGTCGCTATTCTTGGTCCGTCCGGATGTGGGAAGACTACTTTATTATATTGTTTGGGTGGATTATTGAAGCCCACAAATGGACGAGCCCAAATTAATGGAGTAAAAATTGAAAGTCCTGACTATAGCTCTATTATTTTCCAGGAGCCTTTGTTGTTGCCTTGGAGGAATGTTTCTAAGAACATTTCTTATGGTGCAGAGATGAAAAAAATCCCTAAAAATGAAATTGTTAAAGAAACAAAAAAATTAATTAATTTGGTAAATTTAAAGGGTTTTGAAAAGTATTATCCTCACCAGCTTTCGGGGGGAATGAAGCAAAGAGTGAATTTGGCACGAGGTTTGGCCAGTAATCCTGAAGTATTATTGCTGGATGAGCCTTTTTCTCATCTTGATGCCATGACTCGAGAAATAATGCAAAAAGAATTGCTTAATATCTATCAGAAAACTCGCAAAACGTTTATATTAGTTACACATGATATTGAGGAAGCAATATATCTTGCAGATAAGGTTATAGTGATGAGTAGACGTCCTGGAACCATAAAAAAAGTAATAAAAATTAATTTTAGAAGACCCCGTGATTTTTCTCTCAAAGAAACTAAAGAATTTGGCATCTTAAGGAAAAAAATTTGGAATTTAATTAGTTTGAAAAATGTTTAGAAAAATAAAAAAAGATAATTTAATGTTCGGGTTGGGTGGAGTAACAATTTTCCTGGTTATATGGGAAATTTCTGCCAGGTTTCGTTTGGTGAGTCCAATTTTGATAAGTTCTCCTGAAGCGGTTGTAAAATCGGAACTGGAATTGTTTACCAGTAAATATATATATCCCCACCTTTTCCAAAGTCTTCAGGAAATTGTTTTAGGATTGTCATTGGCCATTTGTTTTGGAGTTGTGCTTGGCCTACTTATAGGTAGGTTCAGCCGTCTTGAAAAAATAACTCATCCCTTAATTTATTCTCTTTATTCAACTCCTGCTATTGCCATTTTCCCTTTACTTATGATGTGGCTTGGTTTTTCTATTTGGACAAAAGTATCAATAGTTTTTCTTGCAAGCTTTTTCCCGATAATAATAAACACAATAAGTGCAGTCAAGAACCTTGATCCGAATTTTGTGAGGTTAGCAAAGTCTTTCGGAGCCAATGATTTTGATATTTTTAAAACAATTACTCTTCCTTCTTCTCTTCCTTATATACTTTCCGGAGTTAGGATTGCAGTACCAAGAGGTATAACCGGGATGGTAGTTGGTGAATTTTTCGCTTCGAATCTCGGGCTCGGGTACCTGATATCTTATTATGGAGCCACATTTCAAATGTCAAATTTTTTCGCCGTGATATTTATAATTATTGTTTTGAGCGTTTCATTTGCATCAATTTTAGATTTTTTCGAAAGAACAACCAGTAAATGGAAACCTGAAAAGATTACTTATTGACAAAAAATAGACATTACTATAGATTACTAATATGAAAAGAATCACAATTCTATTTGTAGTCATTGCTGTTTTATTAATCTTGGGAATTATATTCTTCCCCATAAATTCTCAAAAAACAGCGAAGATCTTACCTACACCTGCTCCTAAAACAAAAATTAATCTTGGATATTATAAAACGAGCGCAACAAGAGCTTTTGCAATCTTAGCAGAAAAAAAAGGATTTTTTAGAAAATACAATATTGACGTAAAAACACAAGGAATTGATACAGCTTTACCTACTGCTTTAGTGAGTAAGCAAATTAACGTAGCTCTTCAATCTCCTACAGCTTTTATTACTGCCAAAGCAAATGGAGCTGATATCTTTGAAATAGGTGAATTAACAAATGATTTCCCCTTTGTAATGATTTCATATAAGACTGTTTCCAATATTAAAACAATAGGAGTTAATCGTATAGGGGGAGAGTCGTATTTAAGAGCAATTCAAATGCTTAAAAAATTAAATGTCGAGGTGGGATCGGTAACATTTAAAACAACAGGCGGAGGTCCTTCAATGCTTGAAGCCCTGAGAGCAGGACAGGTAGATGCCGTTATTGAGCCAAGCCTGGATTGGTCTATTATAAAAGGGCAAAAACTGTTAAACCCCGAACCTAAAATTGTTTATGATACAACTTCCGATAAAAGCCTAAGGAATCCAACGGTTATTATAGTAGATGGAGACTTGTTGAAAAAAGATGTAAAAACCCTTGAAAGTCTTTCTAAGGCCTTGATTCAAACAAACAATTGGATAATTTCAGCAGCCGATGACGAGCTTTCAGGTTTATTGGAAGAGGAAGGAATTAAAAAAGAACAGGCCATAGCAATGGTGAAAGATTACAAATCTACCTTAGGGGGATGGAAATTCCGACCAGAGAAGGAAGTTGTAAGAGAAATTGCAGGGACCATTGAAGAAATAAAAAATAAAAAATTTGATGTTGATTCTTTTGTTTTAGAAAAAATTGCTGATTCTCTTCAGAAAGAAGATTTTAGGTGAGGTGAGAAATAATATTTTTCTGCTTTGACTCAAAGGGAAATTCATCCAAATATTCGATTTCAAGCGGCATAAACACATCTTTTTTGACCAAATCCCACAAGGTATAATTTGCTGAAACAAATAAGTTTTTACTTATTCCTTCCTGAATTAATTTTTTTATTTTTACATCTTTTTTTACCTTACTATTCGGCAATATCTGGAGTTTTAGTCTTGGAATAATTTTGCCGTTAGCTTTTTCCTCAAAAACGTGCAATTTCCATTCGTTTGATGCTAAAAACTGTCCAAAATGGGCTAGAGCCCTACTTATTAATTCAGAATAAATAAAAGTGCCCTGAATCTTTATTACATCGTATTCTAACCGTCCAAAAACCTCCATTTGCAGTGTATTTTTACACTTGCATTTTTCTTCATAAAGCCTTACCGCATCGCCTGTTTTATACCTTATCAATAAATTCCCAAATTCTATTAAATGTGTAAGGACAAGCTCATCTTGGCCTTTATAATCTTTGGTTTCATAATAAAAAGTTTTTGATTCAGCATGAAAAAATCTTGGATGAAAAGACGATAGGGTATCACACCTGTATCCCTTGTCATTTGTTTCAACCCCTCCGAACCCAAATTCAAAAAACGCTTTCCTAAAAGTAGCTCTTAAATAATTTGCTTGTTGTTCCGAGCAAAACTCCCCGCCCAAAGCAACAAGTCTTATTTTTTCAAGATCGTATTCCTTTTCAAGATAGGGAACCAGACGGGATAAAACAGAAGGAGTGGTTTTAATCCCATCAATTTCAAGTCTTGCTGCTATTTTTGCGGATAATTCTAAATTATTTATATCTCCTAGTGTTATGATTGGTTTTTTTCCCAACATCTCTGTATCAAGCATTAATCTAATTAATGCTGAAAAAGGATTAAAGAGCATCATCATGGATTTAAGATTTAATTCCTCATATTTTTTATGTATCCTTCTATATATTTCCTGGTCAAAAAAAGAGTGATAAATAATTAAAGGCTGATTTTTATTGGTGGTTCCGCTCGAAAAGGCAACATTTGAAATTTTATCTCTTGGAAGAAAAAAGAAATTATTTGGTCCTGCTTCAATAATTTCGTCTCTTGTTAGAAATGGCAATTTCTCAAAATCTTCCCAAGTATTAATTTCCTTAATTGATTTTATTCCTGCTTTTTTATACTTATCTTTATAGAAGGAAGAGTAGGGATTGTTCCAGGCAAATTCCAACACTTCCTGAATTTTTTTAAGGGTTCTTTTGTCTCTGTTCATGACTTAAGACATATGCTATATTATGAAAACAAAGTTTAGAGGAACTTATTTTAAAAGTCAAATTATGTCGAAAAAGTTTTTTTTCATTATCCCCTTGGCTATAGTTATGGTAGTTTTGGTTAAATTCAGTTTTACTACAAAATCAATCAAAAAACCTCAAGAATTGAAAACAAACATAGAAGTAGAATTGCCACAATTTAAAAATAATCCTAATTTGGCAAATTTTTACCTTTGGACACGAGAAGACCCACTTTTTACGAGCCCTGATTTTAATGCTTCCCGCTTTCAGGAATCTATTGATGCCTTAGGCATTGAAGAAAAGGCATATTTGAAACAAATTAAAAAAGATAGCTCTCTTTTCCCGATACAATTCCTTAATGATTTACCCTTAGTTTCCTTAGCTTATCAAGCTTTCATTTCAAATCCTACAATGGAATCCGCTAAGGGGCTTTTGAGCACTTACACAAAAACTCAAGCTGATTACAAAAGCGAAGAGGAGCTTTTTGTTAAAAATATCGAGTCCAACAAAGAAATATCCCAAAATTCCTCTTATTTAGGAATAAAAACTTTAACCAACATGAATATCCTTTTGAATGATTTTAAAAAGTTAGATGGTAATAGCGATGCATTGCTTAAAGAAATTGAAGATAGGAAGAGCTGTTTAACAGAGGGAAAAGGATGCAGAAGACCGGCAAACTTTTTTGAAAAACCGATTTCCTCGGCAGTTTCTCCTTACAATTTTTCCAAAAAAGATATCCTTCCACGTGACCTACTTAAGATGTATTCTCTTGAAGACGGCGCTTCTTATACAGGGCCTTATATTGCTTCTACTCCTTGCTTTGGCTCCTCACCTTATTACCTATTCTATTTAGTTAGAGGGAAAGATAGGGGTAATTTTGGAGAGACCGATAAAAAGCTAACTATTCAAACTGAAAAAATAGCAACTACAAATTTTTACAGAAAGGTTAGGGAGGCATCAGAGTCTGATAAGTCATTAGCTGAAAAAGGGTATAGCTGGGTTCAGCAATATGAAACCCATATATATATGTGCGCAGATTCTTCTTATAAAAATACTACTGCCTCTATAGATAGTCTTTATCAAAGTAAAAAGGATTTAATTTTTGAGCAAATTTTAAAAATTGGAGGTTTTGATAGTAGTGTAAGAGAAGTTTTAGCCGAAGGGAAAAAGGCTGAAGACAAATTTTTTAATTCTGAGTTTCCCTCAGAAATTGATGCCCGGAATTTGGCAAAAGAATACACATATGTTTATAAAAACATAATAATTTGGGCAAATGAACCAAAATATAAAGAAAAAAAATGGTTTAAAAAGATTTTTTCAGAAAGGTTTAAAATTCTTGATAGAAATCTTAATTATGAACGTAAATTAAGTAACGTAAATGAAATATTCGCAGAGCCAGTAGGGCATTTAGCGGGGTTGAAAGTGAAATCTAAGGTTTATAAGATCAATAATTCTTCTTATGCATATTCATTTAGAAACATGTATAGCCTTGTTTACTTTCCTTTTTCAAGTTCCTTTTACAGACTTCCGGAAAAATTACAATATATAGACAATAGCAATTCAAATAGCTTGAACTACAATTTATATACAACTTATCAGGAGGCATTAGCCTCTTTCAGTCCGGAACAAATTAAAAAATGGAATGTAAATTTAACTTCAATTCTTGAGGATGATTATGCAAAATTTAAAAAAAATAATTTAAAAAGCGGATCCGCAGCCAATAAATAAGCAGGAGCTATCAATTTTTTCTTCCTGAGAGTAATTTATAGAGCTCAATATTTTTTCTAGATCTTTATATCCCATTTGTGTTTTGACCAAAGGAGCAGGTGCCTGGGCGTTTTGCTTGGAAATCGAAACCGGAGATAGAGTATTTATAATTACTCCGAGAATGATAAGGATTACTAAAACTATTGTTTTTTCTTTTGTTCCAAATTTTAATTCCATAGCTTAATAATAATAATGACAATTCCTTAGCAAGTCAATAAATGAAATCCCATCTCAAATCTTATATCGCAAATGGCAGATCTGAATCTTTTCATCTTAAATCTTTCTTTCCTTTTAGTGTCAACACGCTTGATCCAAGCATTTTGCAAATTTCGTCAGCTTCTTTTAAGAGAATTTGCGATTCAGGTTTTAATTCTGTTGACGAATCACCTAATAAGAGGATCCAATATTTGGTTTCGTTAGCACTTTTTAGGGCTATTTCATAGTATTTTATAAATTCCCTTTTTGAAGAAGACGCTTGGCCCTCTGCCATATTTGCCCCAATAGAAGTAGTAGATCTTACTAATTGGTCACCTATTGAAAAATATCCTCTCTTTGATGGCAATTGATTTACAAAGCGAATTATTTCAAGAGAAAAATTATATGCCCTGACCTTAACATTGTTAGATTTAATATTTGAGTTGTAGTTTTGAGATTTGAAATATGACATTTGACATTTAAATCTAGTTTATTAGCAAGAAGTTAAAGTCGATGTCTGTTGTTGGGGCGCTTTTAACCCCCACAATAAAGTATTTGCCGTCAAGTTGTTCTTTTACAAATAATGGATTGTCAATTGTTTCTTTTGGAGTAAGAAATATTAATGATTTTGATGTTACTTTTGGATCATTTACTTTAAGCTGTGTTTGTCCCGAACTGAGGGTAAGTAGACCGGCAGATTTGCTGCCCACAGTAACTTCGGTACCGGAAATATAAATTGGGGAACCGGTTGAGTCAATGTTTACGGTTTGTGCTGACAATACGCCCCCTACCTTTACGTCTTTGGCGAATTCTGCGTTCTCGGCGACCTTAAGAGTTCCGTCTGTCTCAATTCTAACAGCTCCATTCATCATAGATATTGCACCTTGTTTGAGAGGTTGGATTTCAAGATCTTGTCCGATTGTGTTGATTGAATTTGCTCCAATTTGCATCGTGTTACCAATTGTTAGGCTATTCCCTGCGCTTAGATCGGTTACGGTTGTTGTGCCAAGGACCAAAAGACTATCCTTGATGGTAACCATATCTGCCCCGGCTGATGCAGGGTAGGGGATGAAACTCAAACTCTCAAACTTGTCCATTTTTGCAGAAAGGGAACTGATTTGATCCTGTTGCTGGTGTATTGCATTAACAAGAAGCGGCGTAATCTTTCCGTAATCCAGAGATTTAAACCCATCGGGGTTTGTTGTGACTATTTCAGGCACAATTTTCTCTACATCCTGGGCTATAAATCCAATTGAAGGATTCCCCGAATTCCTCCAGTTGAAGGAAACTCCTACCAAAGACATTACTTTACTTAGTGCATCCTGCAATGGATTAATATTCTCCTTAAACCTTATATCTGAAAAGACATTCCATGCGTTTGCTACGGCAACTGTTCCATCTCCCTGATCTCCAACCTGAAGTCTGGCACCGGGCGTAGCCGTACCAACTCCGGTGCTTCCATCATTCTTTATTATGAACTTCGTTATTCCAGCGGAAGACGCAACAAAGAGAGGCCCTGACCCCGTATCATTTAGGATAAATGCAGCTTTCCCTCCTGAATTTGAAGTCAAATTAATGCCTTCTCCAAGACCTAAGTTGCTAATGCTAAGTGCCGCCCCTGTCCCAAGCCCATAATTTTGAGCCAAAGAAAGGATATTCGATGAGTCAGCGCATGTACTTCCTGTTACAAAAGCGCAATTAGAGCTTAACGAACCAAGAGCCCCGGAGAGAGTGAGGGTGGTAGGAGTTGTTGCTGCTGAATGTAGGGAGATAGCTCCCAAATAAGAGCCTGCAGTTGAAGTCCATGACATTGTAACAGAAGATGCTCCTGCTTTTGTGCTTCCTCCTCCTGTTTGATTAGTTCCTCCGGGATTCAACCATCTTGCTGTTTGCCCAGCGCCTGGAGTGATAGTCCCTCCAACAACATTTACAGCCAAGGAATCTACTACTATTTCTCCTGTAGCGCTTGGAACAGTCACAGAAGGACTGGAACCTCCTAATGAATTACTAACATAAGATCCGGTTGAATTAGTTTGTGCAACATTAGTAAAGCTTGTTGCTCCTCCAATTAAATAAGTTGTGCTTGCTGTTGTCGATACATAAACAACACTGGGACCAGCTGGAGGATTTACCAGACCATAAAGATAAGTATAAAAACCTGACCCAACGCTTCCGAGAAGAGTCATTGCCGCTCCGCCATATGTTACATCCTTAACGGTTGTATTTGCTAAGCTTACTCCTACCACTATATACCTGTTGTTTCCGGATCCTGTCGTTTGAATCCAGGTGAGTTTGGCTGAGGAGGTTCCGTTTACAGTTGCAGAGGAAGATGCGTCAAAGGTTACGGTATCATTTGCAAATCCTGCTGTCAGATTCCTATTGAGATTTAGAAGATTTCCGGAATCCGTAATGTTCGAATTTGAGGAAGCAGTGTTGTCAATGTTTAATAATTTTCCTGATGAAATACTGCCGGAACCTGAAAGAATAGAAAGGCCGTTTCCGCTTGTTAAAGAGGGTAGGTTAAGCGTATAACCTGTTCTAGCAGAATTCGAAGCATTTTGAGTTATGCTTCCGTCATTTCCAAGAGTAAATCTTGTTGCTCCGGAAATTGACGCAGTAAGGATTGCCTGATCTCCTGTTTGGTTAAGAATTGTCATTGCTTTTCCTGTAACAGTGCCGTTTACATCCAGCAGTCCGACAGGTGAAGTATTTCCAATTCCTACATTTCCTGTCCCTCCTATTGTAAGCCTTGTCGTGCTACCGGTCTGTAATTCAATATCGCGGGTATTAAGATTATTACCAATAACAAGTCCGGTATCGTTCATCGTGAAGGAGGTTGCGTAGGAGCTTGTTACATTACCTGAAAAATTAAATGTGGCATTTGCGCCGCCCGTATTATCTACTATTGAAACTTTTGTAGTAGGATTGTTATTTCCAATTCCCACATTTCCAGAGACAATAAGAGCATTTGCCGGGGCAGTGTTTACTCCTGCATAAGAACCTATTGCCATTCCTCCATTAACATCCAATGCATTCTTAGGATTATTTGTGCCAATTCCCACATTTCCATTATTCTTTATTACAAATCTATTTAATCCTGAAGCGGAAGCAGTGAATAGGTCTCCGTTTGTGCTGTTGTTGTTTACAGAAAGAGCTGCAAAGGATGTTGTGCCGGAAATCGAAGCTATAGAAACAGTTCCCAATCCTTGAACATCAAGATTTGCAACCGGAGTTGTGGTTCCAAGTCCTAAAAGTCCTGCATTTGTCAAAACCAATCTTGTTGTTCCAGATCCGGACGCTGTAAGTATGTTTTGTCCTCCGGTTTCGTTGAATATCACAAGCGCTTTTCCGGTATTTGCGCCATTCACATCAAGCAGACCTACAGGGGTGGAACTCCCAATTCCAAATTGCCCTGAATTAAGGAGAGTCATTCTTGTCAAAAGTCCTGCATCTCCTCCGACAGAGGTTTTGAAGGTAAGGTTTTGTCCGTTTAGCATATTTAATTGTGCAGAGGCTGAAGCACCTGTGAACGTAAGACCTCCTGCTGCGGAAGCTGTTCCTGTACTGGTGACACTGTAAATAAGGCCAATTCCTCCGTCATAAACCCTCATTCCGCCAGATCCTGCCAATCCGCTTGCTGCATCATAATTAATTTGTACTCCTCCTGACCCTTGAGCATTAATATTTAAGTTGGACGCTCCCATAACAGCACCTCCTGCAAGAGTAGTGTTTGTGACAGTTCCCGCATTCATGTATGCGTAGATATTGTCAAAGTATTGGGTGATTGATGAGGTTTGGTTCGTGCTGACTCGAAATCTTAGATAGAGTATTGCGTCTTTAGAAGCATTTGCAATTCCTGAAATATCACAAGTTTTTGTTTCCCAGGTGTTTGCGGAAGATATGTTAAATTGACCGCTTGTGAAATCAGAATTGTCCGCGCAGGCTGTCCAGGTTGAATTGTCTTCAGATATTTCAAAAGTCATATATCTTCCTGTAACACTTGAGTAAGTATCAAATTGAATACTATTTTTGTTTGTTAGATTGACAGCTGAGTTTAGCGTTTTTGTCGCAATGTATCCGGACATGTCATTTATTAGGCCTCTGTAAATAGTCGCAACAGGAGTTACGTTATTTCCTCCGATTACATAAAGATAATTATTGCTTCCGGTTGGAGCAGTAACAGATGAGGTGGCAGAAAGAGTAGCAGGGACTGTCCCCTGCTGTGACCAGGATGTTACATTTCCGGAAGAATCAAGAGCGCCTTTGTAAATAGTATTAAGAGGATTGCCTGCGGAATCTTTTCCTCCTATAAGGTAAATAAAATTAGTTGGTCCTAAATTAACATTAATTGCAGAAGCATCATAAATTGCTTGGGGTAGGGCAGCCTGGTTTGTAGAAGAAATGGTTCCTATATTTCCTGATGAATCAATTGCTGCCCTGTAAACCGCGCTTTGCGCAGTCACTCCATTAATTCCGCCGAGAATATAAATATAAGTTGTCCCGCTGGCAGATGCAATAACGGAAGAGTGGAGAGAGAGAGCGGTCGGAAGCTGTCCTTGACCGGATGTTGAAAAGGTTCCCAAATTCTGATTGACATCGACGGTTGATTTATAGACCGTAGTTACATCAGAGGTGCCATTATTCCCTCCAATAGAATAAACATATGTACCGGCCGAATTAGTAGCTAAATTTGCAGACAAATTATATAAGGCCACTGGGAGTTGTCCTTGGCTTGTTGTGGAGAAAGTTCCTGTATTTTGGTTTGTGTCAATGGTACTTTTGTAAACCGTTGTTTGGGGAGTTGTACTGTTAATTCCTCCAAGAACGTATAAGACAGGAGATATGAGGGTGGTAGTGGATGAACCATTTGAACCATTTGATGCTGCTAAGAAGCCGCCTCCGGCCCCTCCTCCGTTACCTTTTACTACCGAGGTAGTTCCTGCGGTTACAGAATTTCCGTTTAGAATAATTGTTCCTCCTCCGCCTCCGCCTCCTGCGCCATAAAACTCATCGCTTCCGCACTCCACAAATATTTCTCCGGCATTTGATCCGTTCGAACCATTTGCCCTTATGGTTCCAGTGTTTGTAACTGTTGTTCCAACCAGTTTAATGTATCCTCCAGAACCGCCTCCTCCGCCATATCCGGAACGGCTAGCCGAACCACTCGCGCTAATTGTTCCAGAATTAGTAATTGTTCCGGGACTTGTGATTTTAATTCCTCCTCCTCCTGCTCCACCTGCCAGATTTGCATTTACAGGAGAAATATTTCCACTTCCTCCCGCGCCTCCCGCACTTCCCATATCTTCAGTTGAATAAGTTGAGCCTCCTGTTCCCGGCGAAACTCCGGATCCGTTACCTCCGGTACCCGCAAAACCTCCTCCGCCTCCTCCGTCATAGTTGTATCCCCGCGCTCCTCCCGCGCTTCCGGCTCCGGGCCCTAATCCGCTTGAATAACCGCTACCATCCATCTTAATAGTCCCTGCATTTGTTACATTTCCTGTAGCATTAATGGTCAGAAAAGCGGCATCTGAAGCAGTAAGAGTAGTGCCGGAAGGTATGTTGACAGTTGTAAAATTAAAAGTTGATTTTCGTGTAGTATTGTAAATCAGGGTATTTTGAGTAAGTCCTACTATAATTACTTCATTCCCAGCAGCATTTGAAAATACGTTTGTGCCAGAATTTAAACTGTTACCGCTTAGGAAATTTACATCAGGCGAAACAGTATTGGTTGTTCTATTGTAAATCAGCGTAGTATTGTTGCTGCCTCCGGTAAGTATTACCTGGTTTCCATTTGCATCCTGGAAAGAAGTTGCTCCCGCACCTATTTGATTTACGCCAAGATTTGGGCCGGCGCTTACTGTATTATTGGTTACATCATAAATTAATGTTGCTCCTCCGGAGGCGGTTACAATGACTTCATTTCCCGCTGCATTTGTAAAACCAAAGCTATAATAGCTAGGAGCCAATCCCAAAGGTACGCTTGAGGTTACGGCATTATGTGTATTGTCGTAGATCATCGCACTTGGTGATGCAATGGCGATAATTACCTGGTTTCCGGCAGCATTTGGGAACGAAAAGTTTCCCTCAGTGGCAGGTAAAGCATAAGGCAAATTTTGCCCGGCAGAAGCGGTATTATTTGACCTGTTGTAAATAACTGTCTGAGCATACCCATTTGCTATTGGAATAACCTGGTTTCCCGCAGCATTTTGAAACGAAAAGCTTCCCGTGCCAACGCTATAAGTCAAAGTCGGCCCGTTTGAAACTGTATTATTTGTCCTGTCGTAAATCTCGCTTTTGGTTCCTGCAGCCATTACCTGGTTTCCCGCAGCGTTTTGAAAAGTTATACCGCCTGGACCAAACGTTCCCATATTAGGTCCGGCGCTAATAGTGTTATTTGTCCTGTCGTAAATAACCGTAGCTACATTGCCGCCGAAGGCCAGAACCTGGTTTCCGGCAGCATTTTGGAAATTTAGAGAACCTGCGCTAGCAGTAATGCCGGTTGAGGGGCCAGTTGTAATAGGTGTTGACATAATAGAACATGTGGAAGTGGCTGGATTCCATAAGAAATATGTTCCGTTACATCCTCCTGCACCTGATCCTAAGGACAAATCAAGTGTTCCGTCTGCACCTGTCCCTCCATTTATGGTGGATCCGGAAGCCCCAACAACCACATGCCCCGAAAGGTTTTGGGGCAGGGCATTTTGGCCTGTTGTGGTTGGGGTTCCGGCATTTCCGCTGCCGTCAATTATGGTTTTTGTGACCGTATTAACATCGGTACTTCCGTTATTTCCTCCCGTTGTGAAGATGTAGTTAATTCCGTTAATTGTCAAAGCTGCGGCAGAAACCTTTTTTAAAACGCCGGATAATTGACCTTGTCCTGTGGTTGAAAGCGTTCCAACAAGACCCGCTACACCCACCTCTTTTATAGAGCCTGTACCCTCAGTCTTTAAGGTCGTTTCCTGGGTAAGGGCATAGTTTGTCGTGTCACCCGATGTCCAGTTGGCGACAGTGTCCGCATTGTCAAGTTGGACGTTTCCAACATAGGAAGAGTAGGCGGCATCAATTGTTGAAAGTGCCGAATTTGAGTAATAAATGTAGTACGTGTCAGAGCCGCTTGCTGCTATATTGCTTTGCAGTTGGAATGAGTATGTTACATTTGACGACGTGTAGGACGAGACATTTCTTGCAATTTCAG
>JAKAHW010000119.1 GCA_021825285.1 bacterium | reverse complement strand
ACTCTTTTGGTAACAGCATCAGGAAGTGCCAGAGTCTTAAGTTTTGCGGTTCTTTCCATGCGTCTGCTTTTTTCAAGGCCTAAAACCTCAAAGCCTTTTTTTGCAAGCGCTATATCATGTTCTCCTGTCCCAAAACCTACATCCAGAATTTTCTTAACCCCTTCTTTTTCAAATAATTTTGTAAGATCAGGGACTTCGTTTCCAAGCCTTTCTCCCCATTTAACGACTAAATCGTAGTGTTTTGCCAGCCAATCGTGATATTCTTCATCCGAGCTTAATGGAATTTGGTCGCCAACTGCAAACCTGAAGATGTCACCTGTTGCAATGATTCCTATAAGTACTCCTTCAGAATTAACGACCGGAAGTCTTCCGACATCTTTTAGCATCATTAGGGATTGTGCTTTCATAAGAGGTGTGTCAGCTGAAATTGTGACCGGATTTTTGCTCATGATTTTTTCTGCAGGAAGGTTTAAAATTTCCTCGACTTTTTTCTCCATTGCTTCAAAATCTCCGGAGAGTAGTGGCTCTTCAACGAATTCGCGAATAGAGGGGAAAAACTGTTTTAATATATCGGATTCTGCGATAAATCCTACAACTTTTTTTTGCTCACAGACGGGGACTCCGTTTATTCCAGACCCAAAGATAAGTTTGGCAACGTCTTTGAGCTTGGCGTTGACAGATACATAGTCTACCTGATGTGACATTGCATCTGATACTTTCATGGCTTTTTAGACCCTAGATAATTTAGCACTAGCAATTAAAAATAGCAAGAGTTAATTCCTGGGAAGGCTTTCCCTGATTGTGTTTACAAAACGATTGTTGTCCCAGGTTTCCCTATCAATTGCAAATCTTTCCACCGGTTTCTGAATTGACTTTCCTCCAAGGATAACAGTTGCTTGCTTTTCCAGACGGCTTATAAAACGGAATCCGTTAGATGTTAGAAGGTCATCCATTCTTTGGTAGTTTGGAACTTTGATAATTACTGCCGCATGAACACTGGAGCGCTGCCTTCCGTCAAATGCTGGTGTTGTAAATGACCAATCTAAGATCTTAATAAGTGACTGAGTCCCAATTCTCGGAGGCCTTTCAGCATCGGACGCATCTGCCTTTTTTTTACCTTGTAGGTTGTTTGCTACTACCATTTTATTCAACCAGCTATCTCCCTGATCTTGCTGTGCATCTTCAATAATCGCAAAAGCGACTACTTCGTCCAGCATGTTGCGTACCGCTAAGCCGTGGTTATAGGGTCTTTTTAATGCCTCAGCTAAATCCTCAGGTCTCTTTGGAACTCCCGTGAAGTGGTGACGATTCCCTTTATTCCTTAAAAGTCGTAAATATGTCTGTGCAAATTCGGCGAGAGCACAAGGATCATCTTTGTCGACCTCTTCCACGCGCTCTACGACTGTTCTTAATTTTTCTCTTTGCGGATCTTCAGAAGGAACGCTTAAGTTAAATACTGAATGAGGCAGAGATGCGCCACCATCTAATAAAGGAAGAGGCTTTTGTGTTGCGTCTCCATCCGGATGTGATGTTTCTTGTCGCGCTGCCATAAAATTTAACCTCTTTTCAGAGGTTGGACTGTATTATATAGGATGTATTATAGGTTGTCAAAGAAAAGGAAATATTAATAAAATGGTAATATTTCGATGAGAAGCGTTAACCGCTGTGATAAAGCCTTTTTTTATGGCAATGGAAATTTGGTTGCAAAAGCTTTTACTTCTTTGTAGATTTTTAGTAGTTCTTTATTCTTCCAAACTCTACGTCTAAAATCTTTCATGAATGGAGCGCGTTCCTCTTTGGTTTCAGGTAAGCGTTCATTTTTTACCACTTCAATTGCGCGATTTATCCAGGAGGCAACTTTTTTCATGTCTTCCTCATCCATTCCGCGGGTTGTTATTGCAGGTGTCCCAAGCCTTATGCCCCCAGGGTAGAATGGGGGATTGGTATCAAATGGAACACCATTTTTATTGAGAACTATTCCGGCAACTTCAAGAGCAAGTGCCGCAATTGAACCGTTAACGCCTTTATTTCTTAAATCTACCAACAAAAGATGATTATCTGTTCCGCCGCTTGAAAGCTCAAATCCATATTTTGTTAATTCTTTGGCCAAGGTTTTGGCGTTTAAAACAATTTGATTAGCATATTTTGAGAAAGCTTTCGTAGCAGCTTCGCGTAATGCTACTGCAATGGCTGCTGTTTGGTTGTCGTGAGGACCTCCTTGAAGACCTGGAATTATCGCTGTGTCTATTTTTTTTGGAAGGTCAGGATCTTTTTTCAGCCCTTTCTCAGTTACCATTATTAGCGCGCCTCGGGGACCGCGAAGTGTTTTGTGAGTGGTGGTAGTAACAATATGGGCGTAAGGAACAGGACTTGGGTGAACTCCGCCGACAACAAGACCTGCAATATGCGAAATGTCAGCCAAAAGGTATGCTCCGACTTTATCGGCAATTTTTGCAAACTTGGCAAAATCTATTTCGCGAGGGTAGGCTGTGAATCCGCAAACAATAATATCGGGTTTTTCTTTTATTGCCTGTTTTTCTATTGCTTCAAAGTCTAATTTTCCGTCTTTACCTAGTTCATACAAACCCGATTTAAAAAATTTTCCAGTTGCTGACTGTTTTTGCCCGTGAGTTAAGTGGCCCCCAAAAGCAAGAGAAAGTCCCATAATTTTTCCCTTCAATGGTTCAAGAAGAGCTACATATACAGCCAAGTTTGCCGGACTTCCGGAATGGGCTTGAACATTTACATAGGGTACACCAAAAAGTTTTTTTGCCCTTTCCTGCGCCAAAATTTCGACAGAATCAGCCACCGCATTTCCCTGGTAATATCTTTTTTTAGGATAACCTTCCGAATATTTATTGTTGAGGACTGTTCCGAGAGCTTCAAGAACTGCCGAAGAAGCATAATTTTCCGAAGGAATCATTTCCAAAACTTCACGTTGCCTTTCTTCTTCGAGTTTTACGAGTTCATAAATTTGAGGATCTGTGAGTTTTAAATTTTTCATTTGGTGTAATATTACTAAGAAATTTACGAAAGGACAAGCCCCTTTTTACATAAAACAGGAGAATGGATACTTGGGGTCGCGCTTGAAAATTCCTCCCCATTCAACAACGGTAAATCCTTCACGTTTGACAGGAGAAAGAACAGGTGGCAGAACTTCTATCTGTTTGTCGAGGGCTTCAAAATAAAGCGTAACTCTTATAGTCGTTTGGGCTTTTGGGGAAATAGAAAGCGGGGCAATAGTGTTTAGGTTCTTTTGGGAAATAACTCCGACAAAAAAGAATGGTGAGTCAGGTAAAACTTTCACCCAATAATCTTTGAATTGTTGGGATTCCTTTTGGTTTAACCCAAGTTTTGGAAGAGTGGCGGTAAGGAAGGTTTCCATATTTTTTTTCTCAACAACAAAACCATCTTTTGGTTTTTCTATA
>JAKAHW010000118.1 GCA_021825285.1 bacterium | reverse complement strand
AAGAGGATCCTTCTACAAAAAGCATCCCCGTAGTTATGCTTACAAATCTTGGAGATGATGCGGCAATAGAGAAGGCGACGAAGCTTGGAGCGGACGGATATTTTGTAAAATCAAACACACAGCCGGAACAGCTCCTCGAGGACGTTAGTAAATTCATCAAAACCTCTTAGCCTTCACTTTTAAGTTTAAATTTAGTAAAATCGAATATTAGTGATTAGTGATTAGTGATTAGTGATTAGTGATTAGTGATTAGTGATTAAGCCGAGATGGCGGAGTAGTCAATCGCATCCCGCTGAGCGGGACGCCCGTTCGGTATGTATTACGTATACGTATTAAAAAATAAGGAAGACAAATACTATATAGGATATACGATCGATGTATTAAAGAGGCTAAAAAAACATAACGCAGGAGGCTCGATCTGGACACGGAACAGAAGGCCTTGGCAAGTTGTTTATACAGAAAAGTTTATGACGAAAAAAGAAGCATTACAAAGAGAAAAGCAAGTAAAGTCTTTTAAGGGAGGAAATAAGTTTAAAGAATTAATTTCAACCGTTAGTTGATTTTTTGCCGAGATGGCGGAGTAGTCAATCGCAACAGACTGTAAATCTGTCGCCCGTTCGGGCTACCCAGGTGCAAATCCTGGTCTCGGCACAAAATCAACTAGTGGCGGAGTAGTCAATCGCATCCCGCTGAGCGGGACGCCCTGGCTACCCAGGTGCAAATCCTGGTCTCGGCACAGAGTTTTATTTAAAAGTTAAGCTTCTTCCGTTGACTTTTTCCAAATTAAATATATAATTTCCTTCTTATGTTAGCAGAACAAAGACCGGGTTTGGGAGGAGATCAAGCACCGGCTTTTAATCTTCAGGAAACAAAAAGTTTGTATTTATTAAATAACGCCGTAGAAGCCGAAGGACTCGGCTATTTAATGTTGGGGTATCATGTTTCAAGAGATGAGTTTGAATCCGGTTTAAGCGGTGCAATTGCACAAAACCCAGGGGTTGTCGCTGGTTTCCTTGATAATCCTGACGAAACAAATAGATATAGGACGGCATTGGTTGCCGGGTTAGTGTTGCCGCTGAACCCTTCAATTCAGAGAGTTTATAAGCCTGCAGTTCAAGACGGAGTGAAACTTGGGGTTACTAGTTACCACAATGATTGGATTTTGTGTCCGGATGCTGAAGGCTATATGAAAAAAGCGTTAAAAAGTAACGCCCTGGTTTTAGTAAATGGGGCAATTCTTGTGAAGACTGTTGGCAAATTTACCGGTCTTTGTGTGAAGTCATTTGAAACCGAAGGTGGAACTTTTTTGGAAGGGAATTGGTATTCTCCGGTTGACAATGAATCACGAGAAGCGATACGTCAAGGCTTTGACAGAGGAGATGCCAGAATTGATTTGACAGAAGGGACGTGGGTTTTGCTTAGGTCAGTTTATGACGACAAAGGCGGGCAAGAGGTTTTGGAAAGATCGAAGCAAAAAGCAGAGAACATGCCAAGGCATTTGCCCTTATTAATACATGGGGTTCCAAGAAGGAAGTTTAGGGTAGCAAATTTTGAAGCCATGAAGTAAAATTTTGCTATAGCTTATAATTGGATTAATAGGCGAAAACGGTAGCGGAAAAGACACTTTTACCACATTTTTCAGAGCAGAAGCAGCCACAAAAAGAATCAAAAGAGTCAAATTTTCAGATATTTTGGTTGAAACGCTTCAGGCTTGGGAAATTCCAACTTCACGAGCAAATCTTCAGAATTTGGCAATTATTATGGATGAGCAGTTTGGAAAAGGAACTCTCACAAGTGCTACATCAAAAAGAATTCAAAACGGAAAAGCTGATGTTGTGATTTTGGAAGGAATACGTTGGGCAACAGACGTGAAGATGCTGAAGAAATTTGAAAACAGCATTTTGGTTTATGTCACTGCCGACCCAAAAACAAGGTTTGAACGAATGAGGAAAAGGAAAGAGAAGGTAGGGGAGAAGGATTTGACATTTGAAAGGTTTAAACATGAAGAAAAAGCAAAAACCGAGACCGACATACCGAAATTAGGCAAAAAGGCGGACTTCTTAATAGAAAATAACGGAACTTTTGAGGAATTTAGGGAAAAGGTTAGGGAAGTGTTTAAGAAAGTAAAATAAACCCCAATCTGGTATTTTTCGTTCCATCTTGGTAAAATTTAATCCTAATTGCCGGCGTGGCTCAGTGGTAGAGCGAGTACTTGGTAAGTACTAGGTCATGGGTCCGATTCCCATCGCTGGCTCAAGACAGCGTGGGATAAAGAAGGAAGCGCGAAAGCGACCCAGTCTTATTCCCATCGCTGGCTCAAAAACTTTTGTACTTTTGGCCGTCAAAAGTACCAAAACCTCTTGCCAAGTCTCGTTCAGAAAGTTCGAAACCTTCTTCGCTTGCTACAACCCGGACTTCGCGCTAAAGCGCTACGCCTTTTTGGTTGTCGAGACGTTCGCTCAGTCGATTTCTCAAGTTCTTCACTCGAATTGGCAATTAAAAGCGGAAGATACCTAATGGAGGAGGACTGCAGGTTTGGTACTATTTAAGTTTCTCAGTTTCTTTGTGGGGTTGGACTTTGCGGCATTTGCGGCAGAACTTACTTAGGCTCAGTTTTTCAGGAGTATTTAGTTTGTTTCTTGATGTAATATAATTACGGCTTTTGCAAACCGTACAAACGAGTCCTAATTTTAATACTGTTCCAGATTTCTTGGCCATGGTAATTGTTTGTTTAAAAAAAATACCTTGTTGAGGTATCAATTTCATATTTTACCAAAATCTTCCCCAATTGCCAAGCACCAGAGTTTTGTGGTGAGAAAACTCGTGACAAAACGCTTTTGGATTGATTTTTTGCTTCAGTTTGAGTATTATTATCAGATGTCAGTTCACGAAAGACTAGTTTCCAGCGGAGTTCCAGAAACTTTTGCTCCTGTAGCAATGCCTTTTCGTGCCCCTTTCGAGCCAACTCCGCCAACAGATGAGGAGCTACTTGCTTTGAAAATGGAGGAACTAATGGCAATAAAAGAGGCAGAACCGGGAAAACTTCCAAGCTTCGTTTTCGTAATTCCTGATGGAAATAGGCGCGGAGCGGTTGCAAGAGGATTAAGCAAGCTTGAGGGTCATGCTTTGGGAGCAAAAGTTGTCTGGGACGGCTTGCATACTTTTGAACAGCTTGGAATTCCCAACGTCGGAATTTGGATTTGGTCTGAGGATAATGAAATAGGGAGATCCGCGGAAGAAAGAGCAAGCGTTTTCGCTCTTGCCGGGGATTACGTTCCGAAGTTTAAAGAAGAAGCCGATGAAAAAGGATGGAAGATAAGGCATTTAGGACGAAAAGACAGAATGCCTGCTTCATTGAGAGAACAACTTAAAGAAGCAGAAAAAGGAACAGGGGGAAATAAAGGAATGACTCTATGGCTTGCTTTGGATTATAACTGGCAA
>JAKAHW010000117.1 GCA_021825285.1 bacterium | reverse complement strand
TTAAGTTTTTCAAATTCGCTGCCCGTACCTACAACTTTCAAAGGCAACTTCAATTTGGTCGCGGCCTGTACTGCCAAATCTACTCTTTTATAAGGAACAAGGCGCGAAACAACAAGGAAATAGCGTCCTTTGTCTCTTTTTTTGGATTTTGTTTTGAGCAGTAGTGGCGGATAAATTCTTTCTGAATCCAAACCATAATAGTTTTTAACGCGCTCCTTTACGGTATCCGATATGGAAATTATTGAATCCGGGCGGTGTGCCGCAATTTTGTCCCACCATCTTAAATACAAAACAACCGGATATGTTAATGATTTGAAACCAAAACCTTTGAAATATTCATCGTAACCACTCCACAAATATCTGGTTGGAGTAAGACAAATACAAATATGCTTCGTTCTTTTTTTTGTGATAATTCCCTTTGCCGCTTCGCTAGTTACCGAAATAACAACGTCGTAATCATCGAAAGAAAATGATTCAAAAACAAAAGGCATGAGGGCGGCAAGCATTTCATGGTTGTTACGGGCAAACCCAAACTTTTGCAGGAAAGAAGTTCTCACATCAAAAACCTTTGCCCATTCCGCTCTTTTTGGCTCATATACCGAAGTGAAAAGTGGGGCGTCGGGGAAAATTTTGCGTAGGGCAAGAAGTACGCGTTCTGCACCTCCCCATTTATTAACTCTATCGTAAACCAATGCTACCTTCATAAACTTTTATTGTTTCTTCGACCATTTTTGGCCAGGAAAATTCTTTTGCTTGAGCTTTTCCTTTCTTAATAAGCTCCTCCCTTTCGGAATCGCTTAAATCCAGAACCTTCTCAAGCTTCTGTTTTATATCACGTGAATCATTTGGATTGCAATACAATACTGCATCCCTGCATACTTCGCGGTGTACTGGAATGTCGGAGGCAACCACGGGGCACCCGCAAGACATTGCCTCAATTGCCGTAAGACTAAATCCTTCCATTAAAGAAGGAATTACAAGCGCTAAAGCCCCTTTATAAAGCGCTTTCAGCTCCTGATCCGAAGGAGAATTATAAAAAAGCACATCTTCCTGAAGACCCAAGTCCCTGACTTTCCTAACTATATTCTTATAAAAATGATCCTCTTTACCTGCCAAAACTAATTTGATTCCACGTCTTTCTTCTTTAAATAGCTTAAACGCTTCGAGCAGCCTTTCAACATTTTTATGAGGGTAAACATTTCCTACACGAATAAAATATTTCTTGTGAATGCTTGTTTTGCTTTCACTAATTGAATCTTCAAAACCTCCTTCATATATCACTTTTATAGGGACTTTGATTTTTGGATAAAATTTTTCCAAATCCTTCTTTACGCTTTCTGTGGGAACAATTATTCTTCTCGCGTGACTTAAAGCATTCCGCAAAACAATTTTATACCCTGCCCTCTTTGTTAAAAAAACAGGGTAGGGGAGAGTTGAAGCTTTTCCGGTCGAAAAATTATTCAAAATCAAATCATGAAGAGTCAAAACATAAGGTTTTTTGTAGAATACGGGAACGGAAAAATAAGGAAAATGCACCAAATCCAAGTTGTATTTATTGAGAAGTCTTGGAAAATCAATTTGTTCTTTGACACTATGCCACTTAATGTCGGTTGGGACTATTGAATATTTGAGATTTTTAACTTGGGATTTGAGAGCATCAACATTTTTTGGCAATACAAAAAACACATATTCATTTTCACTTTTTATCTCCCCCAAACCCTTAATAAGATTCCTGATGTATCTACCGATACCTGTTTCTCCCCAAAGCCTGGCATCAATACCTATTTTTAATTTTTTTGAGATCATTAATTTGAAAGTTTTGGCAGATTTTTTTGGTGAAGATAATCTATCCCTTTATAAACGAGGTATGTTACGGGTTTTGGATATTTATTAACATAATGTTTTTGGTAAAAAAGTTTCATTGCACGGAACCTTTCGTTTTGGACCATTGTTCTTGTTTTTATATTTGCAGTAGTAATTCCCTGCGATGATTTTTTAATACCGCTTGAAACACCACCATAATGAAGAATTGAAACTGCCGGTACGTAATAAATTTTATATCCTCTTTTTCTTATTTCATAACAAAAACTTAGATCTTCTCCATAAAAGAAAAAGTCCTCATCCCACCACCCTATCTCCTCCCCTAATTTTCTTGGAACTATCATGAATGCACCGGCCAAAGCATCAATTTCATGAATCGTTTTTAAGTCTTTCCAACCCTGAACATATCCCCCAAAAACTTTTGTTTTTGGAAAGATTTTTTCAAGACCGGAGAAATGACAGAAAGAATTCCAGGGAGTCGGAAAACCTCGATGAGAAGCCTCATCAATCCCGCCTTTTGGAAGTTTTAGTTCGCATGTCGCAGAACCTGCGTCTTTATGATCATCCATAAAATCAACCATAGTTTCAATTGTATTGGGAAAAACAATAGTATCCGGATTTAAAAACAGAAGATATCGTCCGCTAGTTTTTTTTATCCCTAAATTATTTCCTCTTGCAAAACCGAGGTTGTCTTTGGAGGCAATTACAGTGAGTCCTTTAAATTTTGTTTCAAGTTTTTTGAGTTCAACGCCCGAATTATCAGGGGAATCATTATCTACGACTACAACCTCCAAAGTCACTCCTTTTACATTCTTGAAAATTGATTCTATGCATTCTGTAGTAAGCTGTAACGTATTGTATGAAACGATAACTATCGAAACATCAACTTTTAAATCTTTTAATTTTCCCATATTTCCAAAAGCACTCTACCTATTTTATCCCAAGAATAATTTTCCTCAACCAATTTCCTCGCATTCGCCGCCAAATTATCCCTTAAGTTTTTGTCTCCTTTTAATTTTAATATTTGTTTTTTATAATCTGACGAATCAATTGCTGATAAAAAATGTTTTCCATCTTCTGCTTTTAACCCTTCTAGTCTTCCGGGATTTGCAACTATAGGAACGCTACTTGCCATCGCCTCTAAAATCTTAAAGTTTGTTCCCCCTCCAATGGTAAGCGGAAAGACAAATACATCTGCTTTATTATACTCTTCTTTTATATCCTCGACAAATTCCAAAACCCTGACCTTGGGATCATTTATGGAAAGTTTTTTTGCGCCTTTTCCGACGATGGTTAAGGAAAAATTATTTAAATCACCGAATACTTTTTCATAAAAAAATTTAATAGCCGAAACATTTGGAAAATAAGTGAAATTTCCCACAAACAAAAGCCTTCCCCCCCACTCTCTTTTTTGTAAAGACTTAAACTCTGAAAAATCTATGCCATTTGGAAGTATAATTGGTTTTTTTGAAGAAAACTTGTGAATGGCTTCTGCTTCTTTTTCCGTAACTGCGGCACATACGTCGGCTTGGCAAAACATATCCTCTTCCTCTTTCTTAAATCTTTTAATTTGAAAACTTATGAATGCTTTCGTATAAGGTTTTGCAATCTTTTTTAAATAATCCTCGTATAG
>JAKAHW010000116.1 GCA_021825285.1 bacterium | reverse complement strand
GAAAAGCCATAAGAAAATCAATACCCCATTAACTCCAATTTTTTTTCTAAACTTTAAAATTAATAAGGTGGATAACCCTAACAAAAATAGCTTAATAACTAACCACCCCATAGGGAAAAGAAAATAATTTCCCGATCCTACATAACCTACATTTTGGAAAAACGCAGCTCTGAAATAATCAGAAAGCGCTCCTTTTGTGAAAAAATAGATTATTGATAAAAGTATCGGAAGAGCAAATCCTAATGAGAAAAAAACTTCTTGAGTAAATCCTGTAAAGATTTTTCTATAATTAATACGCAGAAGAGATCCTTCATAAAATTTTAGAATTAAAATGGTGAGAAAAAGCGCGCCAAAATCAAAAACTGCGACTATTTTTGTGAGGAAGGCAAGGGAGAGTAATACTCCTGAAATAAAAAAAGGTATTAGGTTTTTCTTTTGGTAAGAAGAAAGAATTATGTAAAAAGCCAAAATTATAGGAAAATGCATGAAGTTTTCGGCATTCGCGATATTTCCTTCTAAAATAGGTAAGCCAAAAAGAAAACCGTAGATAATTGTTGATAAGTAAACACTTCTATTATTTGAAAAAAGTTTTTTTGCCAGAAAGAAAAATGCAATAACTGCGGCGACCCCAAACAGAAGAGATAAAAACCGCACAGAAAATTGATCCCCATTAAATAAAGCATATATAAGATATAGTAAGGGAGGTTTGTTGTCCCAAATTCCTTGATACAAAACCCTTCCGCTTCTTACCGCCATCCCTATAACTTCATAAATTCCTTCATCCCCATACCAATATGGTTCAACCAAAGAAGGAATTTTCAGAAGAGAGAAACCAAAAACAGTCAACAGTAGAAACCATGCATCAACAATAGAAAGCTTCTGCTTGATAGAAGAAATTATTTTATCCACCATTTAAGGATAGCAAAAATGGAACCTTTTTTATAGTTAAGATTTTTCAGTAACCTTATTGGAACAAAAGGTTACGATTTCTCAGTAACCTTATATTCTAAACGTTTTCCTATTATTAACTGTATGTGAGATATTAGTGCGGGTAAAGAAGAAAGAAAAAATCCGGTTATTGGCATCAGCACGAATTCTAAAGGGAAAAGAAATTGTCGAAATTTTGAGGCATGGGAATACTTTCTCGCTCTCATGTCAAAGTCAACATAAATTAGAACAAAAAGGGCAAAAAGACAAAGAGTTAAGATAAAACCTGAGAGACGGGGAAGATTATATCCAAGACTTGTTCTTGAAAAAACCGGATTCAAAAGAACTATTAAGTTAGTGGAAATTGTAATAATATACCAGTTAACCGGCCACAGAATATGGTCAAGTAAAACATTCCCAACAAGATATGTTTTCTTAAAGAATGGGGCGGTTCTGACAGTTAGCCACCATCGAAGATATACTGCGTCATCCGATATCCCCCAAGCCCAACGCCTCTCCTGATGATATTTGTTCATAAGACTACTGAAGTATGTTTGTGATTTTGGGGAATCCATAGAAGTTTTAAGAAAAATTGGCTCGACATTAACTTTTCCACCGGAGAGGAAAAAAGCTTTAAAATAAATTCTGTAATCCTCAGGAACAACATCCGTATCCCAATAACCAATCTCTTTCAGTAATTTAAAGGAAAGTGTATATGTCGAATTAGGTATAAGTCTTAGCCCTTGAACCAGCAAAGATGCCCGCCATAAGCTTCCAAAAAAAGCAATTACTCGAATAAAGGCCGGGACCTGCCAAAAGTTGTTATAGTTAACATTTGCAGATTGCCAGAAGCTATAAACCGGATCTTTTGAAGTTAAAAATTTATAAGAAAGACAGGAAAAAAAGTGTGGATCAAAAATACAATCAGCATCAACAGACGAAACGGTAAGATAATTTATATCAATTTTTAATTTATCAATTAATATTTTTTCGGCTTCTCTACCCGCATATGCTTGATTTGAAGATTTTCCTTTTACTTCATTCGGCAGATCGGGATGAAACGTAAAATAAATTCCTCCAAAAGTCTTTCCAAATTCGTTTTCCAATGTTTTTGCTTTTTCTTTTGCTTCTTTTTCTCTTTCTTCAAAAGCAACAAAAACATAAAGTTGCGAAAGAGGAAAAGTTTGCTCCTTAAAACTCTGAATTGTTTCCTTTATTTTTTCTACACTTTCTTTATAGGTTGGCACTATTACTACGTGTCTCATTTTTTCAAAGTTTGAAAGATTCTTAGCTTTTGCCAACCAATCAGTATTTTCAGAAACTCTTATTTTTCTGGATGCAATGTAAGAACAAATAGCCAAATTTACGGATTTATAGAGCCAGTAGACATCAAAAAAAATAATAAAATAAGCAAGCTGAACCGGAAAAAATATTGCTCCCCAAAAAGGCATGCTAATTAAAAATAAAGAAATCAAAGGAGGAATAATCTCCAACAGTCTAATAGATTTTCTGGGATATCTTGTAAAAACTACATTTAATAAATCTGCCATATTTATAATAAATTAAAAGCCTTCCTGAAGTTTTCTTCTACGGTTCTTTCAAACACGGAATATGAAACTTCCTTAAGTGAAGCTAGAAACTTTGCTGTAATTATAACATTTTTAGGGGTATTTCGTTCTCCGCGAAAAGGAATCGGAGCAAGATAAGGAGCATCTGTTTCAACTAAAATGCGATCTAGTGGCGTCTCCTTGGCAAGATCAACTAAAGCAACTGTTTCTCCGGGAGCCAGACCTTTGTATGTTATGTTCCCGTCATATCCGATATAAAAACCTAAATCCAAAGCAGATTTTAAAACTTCAAAAGTTCCTGCAAAACAATGGAACATTCCAGGATTAGTTTTTAATAGGTTACGGTTTTCCTTCAAAACGGAAATCACGTCCTCACCCGCATGTCTGTTATGTATTTGCAAAGGCAAACCAAGCTTATAGGCAAGATTTATTTGCCTTACAAAAGCTTCCTTTTGAAGCAGAGGCTCAACTATTCCATTTGATTTATAGGAATAGTAATCAAGACCGATTTCTCCAATTCCGATTACTTTTTCATTTTTGGCAATTTCTTCAAGCTCCTCTATCCAACCATCATGAAGCTTGTCAGAGTGATGTGGATGGATTCCAACTATTGCAAACATTTTGTCAAACTTTTTGGCTAATTCTACTGCCTGTAAGCTTGACTCAAGACTTGTTCCTACGTTTATAATTGTTGCAACGCCTGCTTCTTGTGCATCCTTCACAACTTGATCAACGTCTTTCTCGAAAGAATGGAAGTTTAAATGGCAATGAACATCAATCATAATTATTAGTTTAATTACTAAAATTAAAAATATCTACAATTTTGATTAAGAAGGATAGGGAAGAAGCTTAAAAAGTATTTTAGTAATCCATTCCGCCCATGCCTGGCATTCCGCCACCGCCCATTGGGGATTTTTCTTTTTCAGGTATATCGGTAATTAAGGCCTCAGTTGTCAAAACCATCATCCCAACAGATGCTGCATTTTGAAC
>JAKAHW010000115.1 GCA_021825285.1 bacterium | reverse complement strand
TCCGATCTGACTACGCTGGCACATATTATTTCAAACGAAATTGCGGCAAATTTTGAGTTTTTCTCAGCAGTTACGTCCGGAGTTGAGGATGTCAGAAAAGTCATTAAATATGCTCGCGAGCTAATGGAAAAAGAATCAAAACAAACAGTATTGTTTGTAGATGAAATTCATAGGTTCAATAAATCCCAGCAAGACGCTTTTTTGCCCCATGTTGAAGACGGAACAATTGTTTTAATCGGAGCCACGACCGAAAATCCGGGGTTTCGGATTAATGCGCCATTAATTTCAAGGAGTCAGGTTTATAAACTTTATCAGCTCGAAGATGAGCAAATTAAAAAAATTGTTTTACGCGCAACCAAACAATATCCCAAACAAAAGTTCGCAAAAGATGCAATAGAGCATATAGTTAAACACTCGGACGGAGACGGCCGGGTTGCAATAAACGCAGTAGAGCTTGCTGCATCTTTGTCTCAAAATGTGAAGCTTAAAGATGCGGAGGAAGCGGTTCAAAGAAAAGCAATTTACTATGATAAAAAAGGCGATTATCATTTCGATACGATTTCCGCTTTTATCAAATCCATGCGGGGGAGTCACCCGGATGCAACACTTCATTATTTAGCAAGAATGATAAAAGCGGGAGAAGATCCACTTTTTATTGCAAGAAGAATGGTTATTTTTGCTTCAGAAGACATAGGAAACGCACAGCCTACGGCACTTGTTCTGGCAACCGCATGCTTTCAGGCTGTCCACATGATTGGAATGCCGGAAGCGCAATTAATTTTGGCACAAACCGCAACTTATTTGGCAACTGCTAAGAAATCTATTGCCTCAACAAGCGGCTTGTTTGAAGCGCTCTCCGATATAGATGAAGCGCGGCTTGAACCAATTCCATTACATCTAAGGAATGCAGCGAACAAAATTATGAAAAGTTTCGACTACGGAAAAGGGCATGTAAGGTATCCCTGGCTTGTCCAAGAAGAAACCGGTCAAAAAATAGAACAGGAATACATGCCAAAAAACCTCAAAAGCAAAAAGTACTACAAAAAAGACTGGTAGTTATGTATTATTTATGTAGTGAAAAAGCCTTTATTTGTTATTTTTCTTATTATTTCTATTTATCTTGGAATTTCATATTACATTGCATCTAAAATTACTGAAAAGACCGCTCCCAATATTGATGTCTCAAGTGACTTTATCGGTTCTAATTCAAAAGACATTACATTTAATACCTCAGACAATCTGATGTTGAAAGGTTGGTGGTTTGAACCTGAAAGAAAAAAAGTTATAGTTTTTGTTTCGGGAATTTTAGACAACAGAACAAATGGAGGATATTATGGTGTAGATCTTACACGTGAGCTATTAAACAAAGGTTATGGAGTTGTTCTATATGACACTCGGGCAAGAGGACAGTCTCAGGGGAATGTTAGGGTAAAAAATGAAGAACTTGATGTTGTTGCTGTAGTAGATTATTTAAAACATAACGGAATTGAAGCAAAAAATATTGGAATTATATCCTTTTCATCCGGAGCTTCTGCAGTGCTCATGGCAATTGATAAAATAAATGATGTAGGACCTGTTGTTATAGATAGTGCTCCGGCTGTTTTTAGAACCGCAATTGATAATATTTTAATTAAAGAACAACATATTCCTGGCTTTATTATTCCCGGTATTTACTTTATGACAAAATATGCTTTTGGGTTTGAT
The DNA here is from genome assembly GCA_021825285.1 of bacterium. The sequence goes on along the minus strand of JAKAHW010000115.1, from coordinate 1,812 downwards.
ATCGATAAAATCCGACCGATTGATCATGTTTCAAAAGTTCCCAATAGAGTATTTCTTTTTCTTCATTGTGAACACGACACAAGTATTACGCCTCAAAACAGTAAGCAGTTACTTTCAAAATCAAATTCTGATAGTAAATTAATATTGTTTCCAAAAGGCGGACATATAGAAACTTACAAAAAGAATCCTGAAATGTACCGGAAAGAAGTTTTTTCTTTCCTTGAGCAAAACTTTAAGTAGCCTCCCAAACCTTGTTTTTGTCCTTAATCTATTCTAAAATATCAACTATTGCCTGAGTGGTGGAATGGTATACACGCACGCCTTAAGAGCGTGTCCCAAAAGGATGAGGGTTCGAGTCCCTCCTCAGGCACTTCACTAATTTCTATTTACTATTTACTAATCACTATATATGTGGTGGAGGATTGATTCCTTGGGCTTTAAGTGAATAATCCAAAAGCTCCTTCATCTCCTGACGCCTATTTTCAGCATTCAAGAGAACGCCAATTATTTTATGGCCTTGGTATTCCAGGTAAGTAACCAGACAAAGTCCCGCTTCATATGTATATCCTGTTTTGACCCCTTTTACTCCGGGGTAGCTGGTAAGAAGATTCGTTTCGTTAAACAATGAGTAAGATTTATGGTTATCCGTTTTTGGAATGTCATGATCTACGGTTGCGACAATTCTTGCAAAATCCTGGTTTTCCAAACCATATCTTGTAGTGACTAGAAGATCGTACGCGGAAGAATACTGATCGCCATCGCCTTCGAGACCGCTCGGATTTGTGAAGTGCGTGTCTGTAAGACCCAAATCCTCAGCTTTTTTATTCATTATATACACGAAATTATCCCTCCCAAACTTGCTGTTCTCGGCAATTACTTCTGCAGCATCGTTTCCTGAAAGCAGAACCAAACCATATAGAAGATCGTCAAGTCTTAATTTTTCTCCTTCCGTTAAGCCCATTGAGTTTTCCCCAACGCTTGCGGCTTTTTTTGATACAGTTAGTAAATCACCGACTTTACCGTTTTCAAGAGCAACGATAGCGGTCATAATTTTTGTGAGCGAAGCAAGAGGCACCCTTTTTTTAATATTCTGGGAAAGCAGGAGCGTATCGGTGGTCAGATCGTAAGACAAAACACTTGTGGCTGCAAAATTAGGCTTTATAATTTTGTCGTTTAAAACGTGTTGAACACGAGGTTTCCACACTTCTTCACGACCAAATCCAATAAAATTCATGGAAAAAAGAGAAGGTAGTGGTGAAGTAATTTTGAAAGTATAACTATTAAGTTTATTGAAGGAAAAAACAGCTATCAATATTAAAGATATAGCGAACCCTAAGAGCAGTATTTTTTTCATTCACAAAAGAATATAATAGCATACTTTTGGGTTTTTGGAAGCTAAGCTTTCGGGGTAATTAATATTACGTCATCTCCAATTTCGCGAACAGTATATTCCTGAAGTAAGTTCTCAAGATCCCGAACCATCTTTTCACGAATTAGTATCTCTTTACTTTCATTTCTTCTTATTTTCTTTTCTGAATCATTTTTGAAAAAATTCATCATCCACCTCCTTCCAATTAAAGCAACAATTATGTTAGCTTTTAGGAATAAGAACGAAAATAAGACTAGGTAAGAATTCTGGAAGAGGAAATCTATGGGATTTGAGACCAAAAAACTAAGGCCTTGAACCAATTCTTATGAGTTTTGCGTTGTAAACTATTTGCCTCACCTGACCATCTTCTCCTTCAATTTCATTGGAACCTGAAAGCCTCTGAAACTCCTGAAGATATGAAGAAAGACTTTCTCGAAGTTCTT
>JAKAHW010000114.1 GCA_021825285.1 bacterium | reverse complement strand
ATAGTAAACACCATTGAAAGTGCTGGGTAAAAACTGCATAAAACCGACTGCTCCGGCAAAGCTTACTGTAGCGTCGAAATCGTTATTAAAAAAAGAAGGGTCAGAATAAGTAAATCCGGCCGGTGTTTCTATGCGGATAATTCCAAGAAGCACACTGCTTGGAACCCCCACTTTATTGGCAACCTCGTTTACTAAAGAGGAAACTTTTTCGACCGGCTTTAACCCCCCCGAGCGCCCGTAATAAGTACATTGATTTCCCGGACCTGAGGATGCGTTTCCTCCATTACTTGTTCCTTCAGGATTGGGGCTCCCACCGCTTTCTAGAGATGAGCCCATTCCAGGCAATAATAAAATCCAAAGTACCAAAATCAACATGATTACAATAATTACTGCAATGACGCCCCAGCCTATTGGATTAGATCCGGCTGCGGTTCCAGCAGCAGCGCCGGCGGCTTCGCCCGCCACCGTCGCACCTGCGGCTGCTTCGGCACCGGCTGCTGCTCCTTCGCCCGCAGCAGCAGTGGCTGCGCCCGCAGCCCCCTCCCCTGTTGTGGCTGCTGCTCCTTCGCCCGCAGCAGTAGCTCCTTGACCAAGTGCGCCTTCTGCTCCGGTGGCTCCTCCGGCTCCCGCGCCTTCTGCTCCCGGAGGTTTCCCTCCTCCTTTAAATAGATTTTTTAAGCTTTGTCCGCGGTTGTAGGCTTCATTTAAAGAGTCAACGATACTTTTCCTTCGCTCTTCTTCTTGTTGGTTTTGGTTTTTTTGAAAGTCTTCTTCGTTATCCATTTGTTAAGTTGGAAGGGTTTGCGTTATTTTGGGGGCTAGCCTCTGCGGGCGCAGCGTTATTTATTGCAGCTTGAACGTTTTCAGCCTGTTTATCTAAAGGTGTCGTTGTTTGTGGTTCCGAAGCAGCAGGCTTTTCAGTATTTTCAACAGAAGCCGTTGGGCTTGTGTTGTTTGGTTGAGTTGGGGGTGGAGTAGGAGTAGGTGTTTGAGCAGAATCTTTTATAACACTCACACCTTCTCCCGGATTTTCAGTAGTAGCTCCCTCTTTTAAAATAGAAGCTCCTTCTTCTGCCTCTTCATTTTGTTTCATTACATCCTGAGGTTTTGAGGTAATTAAGTCATACTCATATTTTGAAGCAAGAAATTGGGCGGTTACATGATTTTGCCCGGCAAAAAGAAGTCCTTCTCCAACCTGAGCCGTTACAAGAAATTGTTTTTCTCCTTCAGACAGAAAAAGTGTTTTTGCTAAGGTTTCAACTTCCGAAGTGTTTTGTTTTAATAAAATTTGAATTGACGAATTGGAAAGTATAGATTTTCCATAATCATTTGACAAAAAGTCTTCAATATCTTGCGTCAGAGTGGTAACTCCCAAATAATATTTTCTTGCGCGTTTGGCAATTCCTTGAAGAAATGATGCCGAGTCGGGATGTTTCATTAAATACCAAGCCTCATCAACCACTAAAATCCTTTTCTTTAACTTTGTTCTTACTCTGTTCCAGACGAAATCAAGGATAACGTGCATGGCAATAGGTCGTAGAGCATCTTCTAATTGTTTGATTGAAAAAACAGTCAATTGGTTTTTAACATCATAATTCGTCTGTTGATTGAAGAGGCCGGCAAACCCTCCTTTTACATATTTTTCAAGCCTAAATGCCAAATCTTTTGCCTCCGGTTCTTCCATGTTTAAAAGCGTTTTGTAAAGGTCTTCAAGAATCGGCGGTTCATTTTTGTAGGTAGCAGGATCAGGGGTAATCCCTTTTTGCTTATAAACCAAAACCAAAGAGCGATCCATAATTGCTTCCTGAGTCGGATTCATGTCCCCCAGCATGGTTTTTAACAACCCGTGAAGGGAAAGGATTTTTATACCAAGTTGTGCTTCAGTCATGTCTTCGGACAAAAGAGCAAAAGGATTAATTTTTACTTCAGAATTTTTAGAAAAAGAAATATACTCCCCGTCAAGCGCATGGCAGAGCGCTTTGTATTCATCTTCAGGGTCAATAATTAGAATTTCGGCGTCAAACATCATCTGGCGCAGAATCTCAAGTTTTACCAGGAAGGATTTTCCGGATCCGGATTTTCCAAAAACCACCTCATTGGCGTTTTCAAAAGAAAAGCGGTCAATAATTGCCAGAGAATTATTTAAAGTGTTAATTCCATATAAAATCCCGTTGGGATGGGAGATTTCATATGATGTAAAAGGAAAGGTTGAGGCAAGAGAAGTCGTATCCATATTCCTTGTGATAAAAAGCTTATCTACACCTCCCGGAAGCGTTGTCTTGAACCCTTCTTCCATTTGAAGAGTAGCAGGTTTTATTACTAATAAATTTGAAGCAAGAAGACTTGTTAGTTCTTTTGTTTTTGCATCTAATTCCTCAATTGTTTCTGCTGCCAGCGTTATATAGAGTCCGAATTGGAAAAACCTTTCCAAGCCCCGAGCAAGTTCTTCCCGAAGCGCCATAGCGTCTTCCAAGGCCGCATTAATTTTAGGATCGCTTTCAAGCCCTTGTTCAGCATCGGATTGAAGCGTTGCTTCCATTTCTGCAATTTTACGTCGTAAATTCGCGAGAACGTCCTTGCTTTCCACAGGATAAATAAACATTGAGATGTTCATCGTCTCCTTATAATCGATTAAAATAGACAACCAATTAGGTGAAACTTGTCTGGGATAATCAACTACAAAAAAAGTTCTAAAAAATTTATTTCCAACTCTTATATTCTTAAAATCTACTTCAACAGAAGAGGGGGAAATAATATCAACCAGAGAAACGGAACCTTGTTTTAGCGCATTATAACTTTTGCTTGGTCCCTGCTGTTTTTTCGGTATAATTTTTTGCTGTTTTACCACAACGTTATGAGCCGAAGTATTGGCGTCTTGTTGACCGGCGACAAAACCTCCTTGTGGAGGAGGAACGGAAGTTTCCTGTTTTTTCTTAAAGCCTAACATTTTATTAAAGAATAACGTTTTTTACGTCACTTGAATTGAAATCAAATGTAAAAAAATCCTGGTTAAATAATTCATAAAAAAGCTTCGATAACTCATCTGTCCCTAGAGGTTTTGCCATAAGTCCCATCCGTTCAACTTGGGTTGCGACATTTGTGACCTTGGACATAAGAATTGTCTTAACCTGTTCTGTAAAAGTCATAGCTTTTTTGTTGATATCTTTAACTGTACTTGTGGCGCCAAGTTCAAGGCTCGAAAAAGGAACGACAATATAAGTCTTTTTATCAAGAAGTCCCTCACCCTTAATAAGGTCCTGTATAAACTCTTTATAAAGACTTAGCTGGTCTTGAACTCTTGGGTTTGCGACACTATCTATTTTTTGCTCCAAGATTTTGATGTAGTTGGAAAGATCCACGCGGCGGCTCACAATCATGATTTGAATAGGAAAAGAAAGGGAATTAATAAGGGACATGTAGCCATAAATTCTTGCATTCTGTTCATCATTTGATAAAAGGAAAAAATTAACAGAAGAAGTTTCAATTACCATGCAGGCATTTTTTCCTTTAAAAAACACTACGTCATCAGCAATGTCTA
>JAKAHW010000006.1 GCA_021825285.1 bacterium | reverse complement strand
AAGCACACTGCTTGGAACTCCCACTTTGTTGGCAACCTCGTTTACTAAAGAGGAAACTTTTTCGACCGGCTTTAACCCCCCCGAGCGCCCGTAATAAGTACATTGATTTCCCGGACCTGATATTCCTCCTCCAGTTGTTCCTCCTCCCGGAATGGAGCCCCCAACGCCTGCCATGTTCCCTGAGCCTCCGCCTCCATTAAAAAAGAATATTATTATCAGAATTAAAACAAGTGCAATCGCTATTCCTGCCGCTATCCATCCGACCGGGGTAGATGCTCCTGCTGCAGCTGTTCCGCTCGCCGTTGCTCCCCCTACGGCGCCTCCGGCCGCCGCCGCGCCTTCTGTTGCCACGCTTCCTGCAGCGGTGGCTCCTGCTCCCATAGCGCTTCCTGCAGCGCCTTCTGTTGCAGCACCAGCCAAACCTTCTGCCGCGTGGCTTGCCGCGCCGAACCCTTTTATTGCTTGTCCAGTTCTCCTAAGGCTTTGGGCTCGATTGTAGGCATTGTTAATTGAATCAACCAGTCCCTTTCTTCTTTCTTCGTCTTGCTGGCCTTGGTTTTTTTGGGATTCTTCTTCGTTATCCATTTGTTAAATTGGAAGGGTTTGTATTATTTTGGGGGCTAGTCTCTGCGGGCGTAGCGTTATTTATTGCAGCTTGAACGTTTTCGGCCTGTTTATCTAAAGGTGTCGCTGTTTGTGGTTCCGAAGCAGCAGGTTTTTCAGCGTTTTCAGCAGAAGCCGTTGGGTTTGCGTTGTTTGGCTGAGCTGGGGGAGGAGTAGGCGTAGGCGTTTGGGCAGAATCTTTTATAACGCTCACACCTTCTTCCGGATTTTCAGTAGTAGCTCCCTCTTTTAAAATAGAAGCTTCTTCTTCTGCCTCTTCATTCTGTTTCATTACATCCTGAGGTTTTGAGGTAATTAAGTCATACTCATATTTTGAAGCAAGAAATTGGGCGGTTACATGATTTTGCCCGGCAAAAAGAAGTCCTTCTCCAACCTGAGCCGTTACAAGAAATTGTTTTTCTCCTTCAGACAGAAAAAGTGTTTTTGCCAAGGTTTCAACTTCCGAAGTGTTTTGTTTTAACAAAATTTGAATTGATGAATTAGAAAGTATAGATTTTCCATAATCATTTGACAAAAAGTCTTCAATATCTTGTGTCAGAGTGGTAACTCCCAAATAATATTTTCTTGCGCGTTTGGCAATTCCTTGAAGAAAAGATGCCGAGTCGGGATGCTTCATTAAATACCAAGCCTCATCAACAACTAAAATCCTTTTTTTCAGCTTTGTTCTTACTCTATTCCAGACGAAATCAAGGATAACGTGCATGGCAATAGGGCGAAGCGCATCTTCTAATTGTTTGATTGAAAAAACAGTCAATTGATTTTTAACATCATAATTAGTTTGCTGATTAAAGAGCCCCGCAAATCCGCCTTTTACATATTTTTCAAGTCGGAAGGCAAGATCTTTTGCTTCCGGTTCTTCCATGTTTAAAAGCGTTTTGTAAAGATCTTCAAGAATCGGCGGTTCATTTTTGTAGGTAGCAGGATCAGGGGTAATCCCTTTTTGCTTATAAACCAAAACCAACGAGCGATCCATAATTGCTTCTTGAGTCGGATTCATGTCCCCCAGCATTGTCTTTAGTAATCCGTGAAGGGAAAGAATTTTTATACCAAGCTGTGCTTCGGTCATATCCTCGGACAAAAGAGCAAAAGGATTAATTTTGACTTCTGAATTTTTGGAAAAAGAAATATATTCTCCATCAAGCGCATGGCAGAGCGCTTTGTACTCATCTTCAGGGTCAATAATTAAAATTTCGGCGTCAAACATCATCTGGCGCAGAATCTCAAGTTTTACCAGGAAGGATTTTCCTGACCCGGATTTTCCAAAAACCACTTCATTGGCGTTTTCAAAAGAAAAGCGGTCAATAATTGCCAGAGAATTATTTAAAGTGTTAATTCCATAAAGAATTCCATTAGGATGGGAGATTTCATATGACGTGAAAGGAAAGGTTGAGGCAAGAGAAGTCGTATCCATATTCCTTGTAATAAAAAGCTTATCTACGCCTGCCGGAAGTGTTGTTTTAAACCCTTCTTCCATTTGAAGAGTAGCAGGCTTTATTGCTAATAAATTTGAAGCGAGAAGACTGGTTAGTTCTTTTGTTTTTGCATCCAATTCCTCAATTGTTTCTGCTGCAAGCGTTATATAAAGTCCGAACTGGAAAAATCTTTCCAAGCCCCGAGCAAGTTCTTCCCGAAGCGCCATAGCGTCTTCCAAGGCCGCATTAATTTTAGGATCGCTTTCAAGCCCTTGTTCTGCATCGGATTGAAGCGTTGCTTCCATTTCCGCAATTTTACGTCGTAAATTCGCAAGAACATCCTTGCTTTCCACAGGATAAATAAACATTGATATATTCATCGTTTCTTTATAATCGATTAAAATAGACAACCAATTTGGTGAAACTTGTCTGGGATAATCAACTACAAAAAAAGTTCTGAAAAATTTATTTCCAACTCTTATATTCTTAAAATCTACTTCAACAGAAGAGGGGGAAATAATATCAACTAAAGAAACAGAGCCTTGTTTTAGCGCATTATAGCTTTTGCTTGGTCCTTGCTGTTTTTTTGGTATAATTTTTTGCTGTTTTACTACAACGTTATGGGCCGAAGTATTGGCGTCTTGTTGGCCGGCGACAAAACCTCCTTGTGGAGGAGAAGCGGAGGTTTCCTGTTTTTTCTTATTAAAACCTAACATATTTATTTAAAGAATAACGTTTTTTACGTCACTTGAATTGAAATCAAATGTAAAAAAATCCTGGTTAAATAATTCATAAAAAAGCTTAGATAGCTCATCTGTCCCCAAGGGTTTTGCCATAAGCCCCATCCGTTCAACTTGAGTTGCGACATTTGTTACTTTGGACATAAGAATTGTCTTAACCTGTTCTGTAAAAGTCATAGCTTTTTTATTGATATCTTTAACTGTACTTGTGGCGCCTAGCTCAAGGCTTGAGAAAGGAATTACGATATAGGTTTTTTTGTCCAAAAGCCCCTCTCCTTTAATAAGATCCTGTATAAACTCTTTATAAAGGCTTAGCTGGTCTTGAACTCTTGGGTTTGCGACACTATCTATTTTTTGCTCCAAGATTTTGATGTAGTTGGAAAGATCAACTCTGCGGCTCACAATCATAATTTGAATGGGAAAAGAAAGGGAATTAATAAGGGACATATAGCCGTAAATTCTTGCATTCTGTTCATCATTTGATAAAAGGAAAAAATTAACAGAAGAAGTTTCAATTACCATGCAAGCGTTTTTTCCTTTAAAAAACACTACATCGTCAGCAATGTCTACGATTTCCGTAAAATCTTGTGTTGTCGAATGAATTTTTTGTTTTGCCATAACTTATTGCGCTGGTTGTACAGGAGCTTGAGCGCCTCCTTGCTGCTCAAACAACTCTCTTCGTAATTTTTCCCGGGCGTCAACTGATGTGATTTCGAGCGGATTGCAAATTTCACCAACCAAAGATAAGTCAAGTTGCTCGAATTCGTTCTTTTTTTGAGGATCTTCTACAAAAATTTTGTAATTCCCGTTTGGAAGTGGAGTAGCGGAAGCAAATTGTCCAAGAAGGTTTGTCTTAAATGCCCTCACAGGGACACTGTTTGCATCAACTACCTCAACCAAAATATTTGGGAGTACTTTGCCCCGTGGATCTTTTACAATTCCTAAAACTACATTTGGAACATCCGGTAGAGAAGGGAAGCCGGCTACTAATTGGCTTTGCGGAGTTGTTAAACTACTATTTTCGTTAGATATAGGCGTTTGAGTTGTCTCCTGAACAGGTTCTTGAGCTTGCGGTTCGGGTTGCGCCACTATTTGTTGTTCTTCAGGCGAATTCACCGTGTGTTCTGGTATGGGTTGTGTTTCCGGTTGTTGAGCCTCAATTTTTTCCTCAGTAATAGGTGGTGTTTCATCAGCTACTTCTTTTGGTAATTCTACCGGTTTTGCTTCTTCAGGTAGTTTATCTGGAAGTGTTTGAACTCTTTGTGGTTCCGGTACAGTTTGTTTTTCATCAAAATATGACTTTACGCTGTTAAAAAATTGCTGCTCGGCAGCATCAGGTTTAAAAGAAGAATTTCGAAGCCTTTTTAATAAAATTTCTCTTTTTGAATCTGTTTCATTGTTCTCTTCCGGCTCATTTTTTGGGGTTAAAACCTCCACTTTTATCACAGGGGGTTTTAGGAATTCATAATTTGAAAGATTCGCCCCTTTTTTTTGATATATATATCTATTCTCAGAAGGAATCGTTTTTGCAAAATTTACAATCATTAAATCCATCGGTCTTCCTTCGATTGGAACGAAAGCAAGCCCAAGCCCGACAAGAGAAAAAATAGTCATGAGAGGAATCTTGATGAAGATGTTTATGGGCAGCATAAACACCAAAACCGTTAATATTCCGGCAGCCAGCAAATACAAAAATTGTTTTATTGTTACACTTCCTATAAGTTTAAATTTGAAGCCGGTAACATCCTGTGGAATAGGGTGATTTTCCATATAAAAAAGCGTATAACGTGAAAAATCCTATTGCAAGATAATCAAAAGGGGTCAAAATGCGAGGAAACCGTGCGTAACGTGAAAACAAAAACTAAATTTGGGAGCCTTGACTTTTAAAGGCAGGTTTAATAGCATAAACTTAGTGGAAGATTTTAAAAATCTTAAGGAAGTTATTGAGAAAGATATCGTAGAGCAGGTGATTGTGGGACTTGAGAACGGAGCCTTAAAAGAAGAAGATCTTCCGCAAATTGGGCAGTTTGTTCTTGAAAAAATTGATGCGATAAAAAATCAGCCTGAATTGATTAACTTTCTGACAGAACTTTCGGGCAAATGGGGAATTTTTGAAAATATAAAAAAAATAGAGGAAGGACGCGCACAGGAACAAGTAGAGGACGAAGCAGCAGAAGGAGTTTTGACACTTTTGAAGCACGGGAAAATTGAAAACGCACTTAATTTAGCAAAAAATATAACATCAAAATAAATTATGGCACTCGCACCAGCACAACAAGTAGAAGCCCAAGCAAGAGCAGCTTTGGAGGCAAAGCCCGCTGCCCCTCCGCGTCGTCCAACTGCTACGCAGGAAAGAGCACAAAAAATTAGAGAACAGGTAGAAGAAGAAAGTCCTCGCGATGCTTTAAAAAGCTTCGTAGAACCACCGATGGCAAAAAAAGATGAAAGAGAAGGGTCAATTGACGAGAGAATAGGGCATGAACGAAATGCTGCAACGGGTAAAAAAGAAAGACCCTTGGGTTCGGCAGCTGAAAAAACTTTCAAAGCTGCAAAAGATGCAGATAGGCTTCCTTCTGAGCTTTACGAAAAAGGATACGACTTTCTAAATACGACAGATCAAAAAGCTGTTAGGGATACGGCAGAGGCTTCAATAAGAGAAAGAATTCCTGATATTGCTGATACTCTTCTGGGTCCTCCAGGCGCTCCGACTTCAGGAAAAAAGGCAATTCTTGAAAATCTTTTGAAAGATCCTAAGTTTAGAGATGTGCTTAGGACCAAACACACAGAAAACTTGGGTAAAATGATGGCTACCACAGATGGAGAGATAAATGCTGCTCAAAAAAATTTCGATGAAAAAGACGCGGCTCACACAAAAATTGGGAGAGAGATATCAACCCTTACGGCTGATCTAGGAAAAGCCAATGCGGTTATTGAAGGATTTGATGCAAAGAACATTACAGTAGTAGGAACAGACGCACATGCTTTGCACGAATTGATAATAAACACTCCGGCAATAGAAGCAGAAATCCAAAGGCTTGATTTAAAAGTTACTTCATTAGATAAAATAGTTACAGCATTAAGAAATGCTGAGGCAAATCATACTGTTACAACAGGTAATGTCGCTCCTGCGGCTTTACGGCATGAGCTGACAAGAAGGGAAGGAGAGCTAGAGACAGCTATAAAAGATCTTGGAGAAAATCGCGGAAAAATGGCGAAAAAGGACGCGTTGCAAGCCAAGTTAAGCGATAGTGAAGCGGAAAAGGTAAGAATTGAAGGAGAAATGGAGCAGGCAAAAGAAAGGCAGGAAGCAGCAGCTCGAGAAAAGGCAATTGCCCAGACAGACCTTTCCCATAAAAAATTGAAAAGGGAAGGTGAGGAAGCAGATTATATCAAAGGACTTGGGAATTCAATTCGGGATGCAGTTTCGGAAACCGTCCAGACAAAATTACAGGAGGCTCAGGATGCAGAAGTTAAAGTTATCGCAAAAGAAGCGACCGAAACAGCCGACGCGGACAAAAAGAAGGTATTAGATGGTCTTTCAAGAGAAGCCATAGATGATGATGGAAAAGGACATTATAAACTAAATAAGACAGAGGCAAAACAAATTGGAGCAGATATTTTAGCCGGAGGGCTCGATCCTTTCATTGAAGATTGGTTGATGGGAAATCCGCCGACTCGAAATCCTCAGGAGATAAAACGAATACAAGAAAAAATGAAGGACTCAGACTTTATGGATGATATGAGGGCAAAAATCGGACCAACTTTGGTTGGAAGGTATCTCAAAGCAGGAGGAAAGTTTACGGAAGGCGACGTGATTTATCTAAGAGGTACGGAATGGGGGAAGACGCTTCCGGAGGAGGGAATTAAAGCAAAAAAGGGCCTGAAACAAGAGCTTGATCAACTTGCAGCACAAGGAGCAATTGATAAAAACTTCCTTCAGAAATTAGGAAGCGTAGATAATTCCACGTGGCTTAAGATTCTTATTGCTCTTGTTGCCTCTGCTGGGCTAGGTTTAGCCGTGCCTGCCATTCAAAGCTATCTTTAAAGTCTAAATGAGTTTAGGGTTTTGGAGCTATGGATTGTACCCCAGTGAATTGAGCAATGAAATTTATTATGAAAAATGAGGCGAGTATAAAAACAAGTCCTGCTATTGCCCAGGTCATTGTTTTTCTTGCCGATTCAATTTTCTGCTGATCTCCTTGGGAGGTAACAAATTTTATTCCAGACCAAACTATAAAAAAGACAGCTACAACTGCTGAGAACATTACTAAGAAATTAACAACATTTTGAAGGACTATCGGGATACATTTTAATGTTGCGACATCCCCATTTTCAACACAAGATTTCCAATCAGAAGTAGGTATATTCATTAAGTTATTTTATGAATAAAAAAGAGTAAAAAGCAAGAAGAAATTTATCCTCCAAATTGGGAGAGTGTGGGGATTTTAAGATTTGTGATGGGGCCAATGCCAAGAACAGTTGTAATGATATTTATAATAACAAAAGAAAGAACCACAATAACGAGCCCAATGATTGCTGCAATTATATGATTTCTTGCCGACTCGACTTTTTGTTTATCTCCTCCCGAAGTAATCCATTGAAATGCTCCGATTATTATAAATACCAAGGCTGCAAGGACTGCTATTACGGCAATTGCAGAAACAAAAAAGCTGACAATTGAACCAATACTTTGATCAGCATTAATAAAAGTTTTTTCTGCCGGTTGTTTTACTCCTGCATCCAAAACATTTGCAAACGCTTGAGGAGTGTTAAGAAGTGAAAAAACAAAGAGACTAACAGGTATGTTATAAATTCTTCTCATAAAGTAATTAGAACATGTTTGTTTTTATTTGTCAAGCCTTTGTATTGCTGTTATTGTCCGACTCTTTGTGTGACTCCTAATGCAGCCAAAACCACATTAATAATCACAAAGGCAAGAGCTATGATAATGAGGCCAATTATAGAATAAAGAATTGTTTTTCTGGCTTTCTCAAGCTTTTGTTTATCTCCTCCTGAAGTGGTCCAGAGAATTCCCCCATAAACCAGGAATCCAATTGTTAATATTACTCCTAGAACAATAAATAATCCCATAAAAACAGAACCTATATTGCCGAGAGTAAATCTTGAGCCTGCTGGGACTCCGGCAGGAGGAGTAAGCGCTCCATATGTAGGTACTGATAAAGCTAAATCTTTCATTTTGTCAAGCCCGGAATTTGTAAAATATCAACTCCAATTGTTTCAAGTATAACAATTGAGAAAATTATAAACAACAATCCTACGATTGCCGAAGTCAAGGTCTCGCGGGCGGCTGCAATGCGCTCTTTATCCCCGCGTGAAGTTATAAATACGTATCCAGAGTAGATTATTAAAACAAGAGCTCCGGTTCCGGCTATGGTTAGGATGAACGAAAATAAAGTGCCAATAAAGCCCTGGGGGGTTGTATTAATGGTTCCGATAGCTGTATCAATAGCTGTGCAGTTGGTATTTGTGCTTCCGTTTTCGCAAGGTAAGGGGGGTTTTTTAAAATTTTTGTTTTGTTTTTCAAGATCTGAACTGTTTGGATCATAAAGGATTTTAAAAATATTTATTCCATTTGGTTTTGACTGATCCAGTCTAAAATACACGTACATATATGAATATCCTCCTTCACAATTATTGCCGATTCCAAGCGGTCTGCTGTCGCTGACTCTTTCGTTAATTTTTAAAACAAATGATCCTTGTCCTAGGCCTGCGTTTTCTCCATCACCTCTGCCGAATTGTTTTTTTGCTCCTCCGGATCTCTCGGAAACACCTCTATTGCCGGTTCCGTTTAGAATTTGTTCTTCTCCCGTTTGGGTGTTAATTCCAACTGTTTCTCCGCTTTCATTAGGGGAGGTCATGCAATGTTCTTGTTTGTAATTATTATTAATTCCCTCAACAATTACCTGATAATTATTTTTAGTGTCGTCCTTCGGCCTTCGTCCCCAAAGCGTAACGGAAACCGGAGATAAAGGGCTAAATTTCCCTCCGTTTAGAGGGGCTAACTTAATCAAAGGAAAACTGTGTTTTACAAAAAATTCAGCAGTTAAAACATTGGCCTTTGCGTCTTTATCCTGAAATAACCCAAGTCTATAAACATGTCCTTCATGGAAATAATCGTTTTTAGGGTCGCACCCATTTTTAGTGCTTATGTAGTCATTTGTCGTAGTAGATTTTCCTTTTAACCATTCCTTTCCCCCTCCGCAAACTTCTATGTTAATTTCCCCATCTTTTGCAGTAAATTTTTTCTTGGCTGCATCCTCAAGATCAGGATTGGGTTTTGAACATTCATTTTGGTCAGTTATTCCGCAAAGATAATAACTTCTTCCGGATTCAAGGCCCTTGAAAGTTATTTTAACTTTTCTTACATTACCGTCAATTCTTAAGGGGGCACCGCTTGGACCAACCTTATCTTCATCAAACCAAAGATTAGGATTTTGGTAAACATCTTGATCATTTATTAGATAAGTCAACGTACTGCCTCCCGCGCCGTTTGTGTTGCCCGAAGAACCTCCCGGATCAGAATTACTTGTGCCAAGTGTGAGGCATGAAGTGCAGGCTTGACCTTGACTGTTGTTAAATCCTCCGCTACATAGTCCCGATGAGCAGGTTTCAATTACTTCAGGATTTCCTGAGTTTCCCCAATGGGGATCATAATACTGTTGGAATTGTTTTATGACTTTTCCATCTTTGCAGGTAAAAGTGTTCCTTTCATGGCTTGAAATTTGCTGTACGACTAATCCGTTGTCGTATGTTCCGCAATAAGGTCCGGCCGAATGTGCTTGAACACTCGGGAAAAAAAACAGGGAGAAAAAAAGGATTAAGAAATATTTTTTGAAAACTCCCATACCTTTATCATATGGGATATAAAAAAGAGAAGTCAAGGAGGCCTCTATGAAAGCTTATACCCCCGGCCTTTTATCGTTTGAATATTGGTGGGGCTGTTTGGGTCTATTTCCACTTTTTTTCGCAATCTGTACACTATTTGATCAAGCGCTTGATCGGTAACTCCTTCTTGTGTTTTTGAATCTTTCCAAACGTTTTCTATTATTTCGTCTTTTTCACAGACTCTGCCCCTATTTAATATTAGAAATTTTAGTAATTTAAACTCAGATGGCGAAAGCTTTTCTGTTATGTCTTCGTCTCCTTGTTTAATTTGGTTAAAATCAGGAATAAATTCAAGCTTTTCTTCTCCCTCAGGCTTTAGTGTCTTTAAAAATGCCTGAAACAAAGGAATAGATACGCTTTTTTTTGTTAAAAGCCCGCTTAAAAACAAATACGATTTTTCATCAGTATCAGAATTTTTATTTAATTCTTTTTGCTCCGAAGGAGTTAAGCTTTCCCAGATTTCATATAAAGCTCCTTGAACAGCCGTTTTTTTGAGCAAAAGACTAACCAAGTCCTCCTCGAGCTTTTTTTCTGAAAGAAGTATTTCGTATGAAACTTTTGTTAACTTGCCGTGTCCTCCCGTTAATTTTATTAATTCTTCTTTTAAGTTTTCGGAAGTTTTTCTTCCCGTGCTTTTCTCGATATAAGAAAGACGGAAATCCGTTCCCGGTTTATCATAGATATCAAGATAAACAGTATTTCCAACCATGAATTCATAAAATTCCGAAAATACGGCAGGCTCCAACACTTCTTCCAAAGGCCTGTTTGAAGAAAAGACGCATGAAAAGCGGTATTTGGCGCGGTTTCGAAGTATTTTTAGGTTTAAAAAGAAATTTTCATCAATAAAAGGTGCGTACTGGTCAAATCTATCGAAAAGAAAAACTATTGTCATTTCTTTTTCAATCGCAAGAAAATCAACTGCTTTTTTCAATGCCTGGAAAAGAATAAGCTCATCTTTAAAACCTAATGCATCTTTAAAAAGATCATTTACGGTTTTTTGTTCCTCATCAAGCTTTCTTTCTGAGAGTGAGTAGGAAAGCGATATGAAAATAAATTTAATAACATCAAAAAAGTTTCTCTTTTTAGCTTCGGAAAAATCCATGTAAACGAAGTGGTACCATTTATAAAGATCCTTGAGGTGTTTGAGCCTGACCTTCTTATTATAAGAAAGTAGACCCATAACAATTCCTTTCCCAACACCGGGAAGCCCTACAACTTGAGCGGACCTTCCGCTTTGAATATATTCAATAATCTTTTTAATCTCTTTTTCGCGTGTTTCTTCAGGGTAAAGAGCCTCAAAATGTTCTGTTTCCATGCTTTAATTTTACTCTAAAGCGCTTAAATTTGCATTTGTAAGGCTTTTGTTAGGTTCCTAAAACGCAAAAATCAGGTTCAAATAACGATTGTTTATTAAACTCTCTCCATGACAGTTGAGTTGACACATACGAATCCTTTACCTTATTCTAGAAGTAGGCATATGGAAGCCCAAGAGGAAAATACTGGCAAAAAAGCCGAAAACAAAGCGAAGGAAAAAATCCAGGCTCATCCTGACGAAGTGGCTAAAGCTTTAAGAGAGTGGGAAAAATTTAATGCTCAAAGAAAGCTTGAGGGGAAAGAGGCAACCGAAGAGGAAAAAGCTGCACAGGCAAGATTGGCTAAAAAAGGAAAACTTCCGCCGGAAAGCAATGCTTTGCCTTTAGCTCGATTCAAAGAGTTGGAAAGAGTTGAAGATAAAGTCTCTGAATTTGAAGATTTAGCAGACGAAATAGAAGAATATAGGAAAGCAGGATTGGATGTAAGCACGATGATAAGAAGTGCTAAAGATTGGATAAGATTTTTTTCAGGTAAAGTCCCCGGGGAAAAAGTTCAAGTCTTAAACGATAAGCTTGATTCCCTAATAAGGGAAGATAGCCAAAAAGAAACAGGAAAATCCGGCGGATCGGTTGATCCAGTAAGACTTGCTTGGGAAGCGGTGACCAAAGGTATCACTATAACAGAAGAAGAAAGAGCCCTAATAGAACAATCAATAGCAAGAGGTGAAATGCCGGTGGCTTATAAAGGAGCCCAAATTGGAGATGAGGATGATATTGAAGATCTAGATTTCTCACCTAGCGCTGGAGGAGGGCCTGCCCAGGACGATGTACGAGAAGAAGCTTTAAATCAGTTTACTGCGTCTTATGGAGTTACGACTCCTGAAGGGAAGAGGCTATTTGGGGATGTTATTCGGATAAGGGCAGGAAGATTGTTCAATTACGATTTTGTAGAAAAAATAAGAAGAGAAGCTGAAAACAATGTCAGCAGCGGAAGGATGCCAACTCAAGAAGCTGATGCCATCAATAGAGTATTAAATGAAGGACTGGAGATGAGGCAAAATCAAGAAAGAGAGCAAGGCGGAAGACGAGGCGAGAAGCAGGCTGCAAGACTTGAGCAGATATACCTTGATTGCGTCCTCAAAGCAAGGACTAAATCAATAGAGGAATTAAAAAAAGAAATAGGAAGAGAAGGCGGGATAAGAGGGTTTTTAAAATCTCTTGAGCCTTTCAGAGAAAAGCCTTTTGAAGAGGAAAGCTTAGACCAGTTGTTAGAGATAACTGATAAGGACCAATTTCAAAAAGGACTTGAGGAAATTTTGAATACGGAGGGGAATGATATTAGGGCACGCGTTGTTGTCCAAGAGATGGGATTTAGCGCCCCATCATCAATACAGGAAATTGCATACCAAATTATGGCTTACGAAGGGTCCGAATTTAGGACTGGTGGGAAATACCCGATGTTTGAAGTAGTTATTGATAAAGATGCTCAAGGACGGGAGAAACCACGTTTAGAATTTCAACAACACAATTTTATAAGGTGGGCAAGAAACAAAATGATCAACTGGCACGAAAGCAACCCTGATGATCCGGGGGATATGTTTAAGGTTGTCGGGGTTTTCGGATCTTTAAGGCCTGTAAGCCTTGGGGAAATGATTTATGTTGATGCATTTTTCCGGGATAAAGATACAGGAAAGGTGCTTTCAGATTTGAGAACGCAATTAATTTACGAGGCCTGGCCGTTTAATTCCTTCAGGAATTTTGATATCGAATATAGGAATATGAAGGGAAGCGATGAAAAACTTCCGGAAAGCCTCCAAAAAATATACATGACAAACGTCGCAACTAAAAAGAATGTTTTGAATAAAGTATTTAACATGGCTGATATTAGTGAAAAATTTAAACCTGAAGAAAAGAATAGCAAAACAGGGCAGGGACTCAGGATGGCTCTCCTTTCCTATTATTACCTTGGAAATTTTGGAATGATTGACAAAATTTTCAAAGACGAGAATGGGAATAATTTGGCTTTCTTGGATTTCAATAAATTCAAAAAGCAATTTATTAAGGCTCACATGGATGAGGATGGACTTACTGAGGGAAAGGCCACTGAAGCATTTGAAAAAAGTTTTAAGAATATCGAAAAATATTTTGACGAAAATGGAAAATTAAAAAACTCTGAGGATAATAGAGAAAAGTTTATGGTAGCAACGAACCTTTTTAACTCAGCGATGACAAATATAGAGCAAGTGGATGAAATTAGGGAAAGGGTGAGACTTTCCATAATGGAAAGGTTTGGTATTTCCTACAATGATGCAAAGTACGCAGAAAACTTCGCATACTCTATGACTAGATGGACAGGAATAGCAACCTTAAATGATATAAACGCAGTAGGGTTTGACGCTTGGTCAAAGGTCTTAAATACCGGGTATTACCTTCAGCACCAGTCTTCCGACAGGAGAGGTGGAGCTTTTGGAAACAGGTATACCATGTTTCAATTCAAACGCCTGGGCCTAGATTTCTTTACCGGAGTAACAGACGTTAATAAGAAAAGCATACTTGAGTGGATACAGGGAGGGCAGGGGGATACTGTTAGATTCGATAAACATGCGGATGGGCTTCTTTTTGGAGAAAATACTATGACTCAATTTTACGCCAACCACATAAACCGAAGTTTCCAGAATTTCCACTCCTTTGTAGGATCAAAAGCGTTAAAGCTTAACGAAATAGTTTTTACAGACAGAGAAGGCTTTGTCCATACTGATCCTGAAAAATTTGACGAACTTTACAAAGAAGGATTCTTAAAGCCCATGAGGTACGCGTATTCTACATGGCCGGGAATAGATTTTACCGAACAGGTTTCTGTTTTTGAAGAAGAAAAATATAGGGATGAAAATGGGGAAATCAAAACAAGAACTGTTTGGAAAACTCAACCATTGGCTCGAAGGATTTTTGGAAAAATGATGTTTAATGATATGAAGTATTTTATAAACGGAAAATGGGTAGAATTCAGATATAGCGAAATGTTAAAAGAAAGGTCGGACCTTGTTTACGACTATTATGAAGCAAATAAAAGAAGGGACAGTGAATATCAGTATAAAGAGGATGAGCAGGAACTAAAAAGCAAAGACGAGGAGGTCTTGGGGAAGCAGGCAGAGTATGAAGCAGCAGTTAATTCCGGAAAATATCAAAATCCGGAAGAGATTCAAAAAGCATTCGTTGGCCAAGGTAGAGGATATTTCTGGAGAGAAGCTGCAAAAGTCAGGCTTGCAGCCGAAATCAAAGAAGCAAGGAAACGAGGGACACTGAGGAAAAGAATGACATTTGAAGAAACAGAGAATTTTATTTCAATTTTGGAGCAAATGGACGCTAATATGGAAGGCTCCGAAGAAGGATTTGAAGCAGTTTACCCCGGAAAAAAATTTTTCTCCAAGGATGAGATAAAATGGATTAGAAAACAAGCAGGAGTAGGTTTTGGCAAGATGTTTACAACTGAAATTGGAATGTCTGTTCTTGAAGGAACCCCTGCCGGATTTTTCAACGCCCTTTGGGCATTATTCACTAATACTTTTAAATCCCAATAATCTAAGGAGTTGGTCCCCCTCCAGCTGCTGGGGGTGGGGTTGCAGGGGGTGTTCCTCCGGGTGTTGCAGGTGGAGTGCCGCCTTGCGTGCCTCCGCCTCCACGAGCCATTTCCTCTTCCGCGTTTGTTCTTCTTCTTGCATCTATTCTTGCTTGCTGCGAAGCATTTCTATATGCCCTAATAGGTCTGCCAATTCTGCTTAGTATTCCTCCTTGGCCACCTCCTGGAACCTGATTGTAAATTCTTTGAATACCTCTCTTGCTTGCCCATGGAATTACTCCGCCTTCGCGTTTTCCTGTAAACGGATTCTTTCTACCAAATAGGTTTCTTCCAGCAGGAGCAAGTAGTTGTTGATTCATTCCGGCACCGGCTTTAATGGTTGAAGCTACTGCGCTTGAGTACTTTCCTTCAGGAGCTTTAATAGCAGCTCTTACCATGGTTACGACTTGCGGGGTTAAAAGAACAATTCCTACTCCAATTAAGGCACCAAAAGAATCTGTATCCCCAGGATTTCCAACGAACGGGGGAACAAATTGATCGAGACTCGGTCTATTGCCAAATGAGTCTATAAAAACTTTTCCGATAAGAAGCATGAAGAGTGTTGCGGGGAAGGCTGACAAATTTCCTATCATATCTCTTATCCACATCCCAAAATTCTTCGTAGAACCCGGTATTAAACCTCCTGCTATCCAAAAAGGAGCAATGACCGTATTTATTAAAATAAAAATATAAGCCTTTAAAAGCTGGAACCAAAGGCGGAATAAAGCGGTTAGAACTGCTGCGGCAAGAATAACAAACGCGATGACTCCGCCAATTATTGAAAAAATTTTGCTACCCAAAACCAGCCCCCCAATTAGTCCAACTCCTGCTCCGATTAGCGCTCCCCATCCTCCAGCCAACATTCCCGCTCCTCCGCCAATTATTGTGGTAAAAATAGTAGCAAAAACTTGTCCTATTGTTCCATCAAAAAGAGAGCCTATTATTCCGCCTATTCCGTTTGAGGCGTTATAAACCATCCCTAAACCGTTCAAAAAACCAATCGCAGTAAGAGGATTTGAGCCTTGAAGGGTAGCAGGGTTTAGCCCATCAGCGGACACAAATGGAGCAAAAATATTAAAAATAATAAACATCAAGACATACATCATGTCTATTAAGAATCCGGCAATGGCATAAGAAAAGGTGACCAACACAAGCGCAATAATAATTTTAGGAATTTGGTTCTGTAAAGTCATAACGGTTCGTGGATCAATTTTGATTCGAAACATTATCCCTAAACCGATGACAACAAAAACCAGCACAAAAAATAAGTAAACGATATTTCTGAAAGCTTTCCACAAGTCAAGAATTGGAAGAAGACCTTGAAAACCTACACCCGTACCGATACCAGAATTTCTAGGTTTTGAGCCTCCTCCTGGATCAGGGAATGAGGCTAAAGTTTTTTTTGCTATCCCGAAATTTCCTGCCAAATCCCTAACATAACTTGAGGTTGAAATCGGTATATTGTAGGTTTTAGCAATTAAATTTCCCATAACACCAATTGCTCCTCCACCGTTTTCTACAAATCCTATATTTCCTGTTTTTGGATCTACTCCCAGACATTTTCCGTTTTTACTAATTGGGTCAATTCCGGCTAATTGGCAAGAAGCAGCTGAAAGAAGCTCTAGTACAACGCTTTGAGTGTAAGTATGGAAGTCACGGGGTACATCCGCATTTGTTTTTAAAGGATAATTTGTTGTTTGGGCAAAAACAGAAGTTTTAAATAAAAAACCAAATGAAGCTACAAAAAATAATAGCAAAAGGAATCTTGCTTTCATGATTACTAATTTTA
>JAKAHW010000113.1 GCA_021825285.1 bacterium | reverse complement strand
TAACAAGTATACGGTACAAAAAGGCGATGATTTGTGGAATATAGCGGTTAGAAAATATGCCGACGGCTATAAATGGACAGAAATTGCCAAGGTAAATAATTTATCAAACCCAAGCATTATTCATTCAGGAAATGTCTTAATCTTGCCCAAGTCCTAGTTTTTGTGTAAACTGGTTCCATTGTAAAAAGCCGCGGCGGTAGTTCAGTGGTAGAATGCTTCCTTCCCAAGGAAGAGGTCGCCAGTTCGAATCTGGTTCGCCGCTCATAAATGAAGAGAAGAAAAATAATTTTGGCATCGGGATCCCCAAGACGAAAAAGAATTCTAGCTCAAATTGGTTTGGATTTTTCTGTTCTTTCAGCTGACATTGATGAAAAGAAAGTAAGAATAAAAAATCCGAAACTTTTGGTTCAGGAATTGTCTCTTTTAAAAGCAAAGGCAGTTCTTTCAAAAAGAACAACTTCGATAATTTTGGCTGCTGACACAGTTGTTGTGTTTGAGAATAAAATTCTCGGTAAGCCGGAAACAGAAGAAAACGCAAGAAAAATGCTCAGGATGTTATCGAATAAAAAGCATTCGGTAATTACCGGTTTTACAATTATTGATCCTAAATTGAAAAAAGTAATAACAAAAAGCGAAGAAACAAAAGTTTGGTTTCGAAAGATCTCAAATGAGGAAATTGATGCATATGTTGCCACGGGTGAACCCTTGGATAAGGCTGGGGCATATGGGATACAGGAATTGGGTTCAGTATTCGTCCAAAAGATAGAGGGAGACTTCTTTAATGTGGTTGGCTTGCCTATTTGTTTAGTCGTAACAGAACTGGAAAAACTGGGTGTCAAAGTGTTCTAAATCCTTCTTGACCAAATGCTAACCTTTTGATAATATGAATCGTGCCGAAGAAGCTACACAAATCAACTAAATTTATTTTTATCTCCGGAGGGGTAATCTCAGGAATCGGAAAAGGAATAACTTCAGCATCCATTGCTCTTTTGCTAAAATCGTCTGGCTACAAAGTTGCTCCAGTTAAGTTTGAAAATTATCTAAATTTAGATGCAGGGACAATAAACCCAATCGAACACGGTGATCCTTTTCTTTGTGAAGACGGAACAGAGGCAGATATGGATATCGGAACTTATGAAAAATTTCTTGATGAAGATATGGGTAAGGTTAACTTTGTCACTATGGGAAGAATTTATCAGACCGTTTTGGATCGGGAAAGAGCTTTCGGATATGATGGTGAAGACGTTGAAGCAATTCCCCATATAACTGATGAGATAATAAGAAGAATTTTGGAAGTGGCAGAGAAAAAAGAGGCAGATATAGTTCTTATAGAGTTAGGTGGAACTGCAGGAGAATACCAAAATGTCCTTTATTACGAAGCCTCAAGAATCCTAACTTTAAGAAGGCCGAAAGATGTACTGCACGTTCACGTAAGCTACCTTCCGACTCCTTCACATTTGGGAGAACCAAAAACAAAACCAACACAGCTTTCGGTTCGAACACTAAATTCAATGGGAATTCAGCCCGATTTTATTGTTGCAAGGTCGGATCAATTCATAGATCAAAGAAGAAGAGACAGATTTGCCCTTTTTTGCAATATGAGTGGAGACAATATTATTTCAAATCCTGATGTGAAATCGGTTTATGAAGTCCCATTCATATTGGAAGAGCAAAAATTTGCCGAAAAAATCCTTAACAAGCTTGACCTTCCGGTAAAAAAACCTGATTTAGCAAAATGGAAAAAATTACTTGAGAGAATTAAGGGTACTCCGAAAAAAGAAGTTAAAATAGCAATTATTGGGAAATATTTCTCTACAGGAAATTATCACCTTCGTGATTCTTATGCTGCGCTTTTTGACGCTATTGACCATGCTGCCTGGGAGCAAAATATAAAAGTCGAGACGATTTGGATAGACGCAGAGAAGGTTGAATCTGCCGTCGCTAAAGCTTTGGCGGACAAGAAAGATATGTTTGAAGGCGCAGAAGAGATAATAGGGAAACCGGATGGCATAATTGTCCCTATTGGCTGGGGAGAGAGGGGTTCCGAAGGTATGATTACTGCCGCATCTTACGCCAGACGTAAAAAAATACCATATCTTGGATTGTGTTACGGAATGCAACTTGCGTGCGTAGCATTTGCGAGAGATTTGATTGGGTGGAAAGATGCCAATAGCGAAGAAAATGATAACAAAACAAAACATCAGGTAATTCATCTTATGCCTGCTCAAAAAGAAGTAATGGCGAGACGTGCATATGGCGGAACGATGCGCTTAGGAGGTTGGGAGGCAGTTGTTAAGAAAGGGACTATTGCATATGATGCATATGACAAAAGCGGTATGTTTCTAAACAAGCAAAAAGGAATAACCAGCGAAAGACATAGACACAGATACGAATTTAATGACCTCTTTGTAAAAGATTTTGAAAGCAAAGGTTTAGTTGTTAGCGCAAGATCGATTGTTGAGAATTTAGCAGAAATTGTCGAGCTTCCGAAAAAAGACCATCCATTTTACGTCGGGACACAAGGACATCCGGAGTACAAGTCAAGGCCAAATCACCCACATCCATTGTTTGTTGAATTCCTTAAAGCTGCGGGTAAATAGTTTTTCTCCAAACTCAGGCTGGAAATTCTTATGCTTTTTTTGTATAATCATTGTTTATGGATGGTATTGAACTAATTCGTGAGGGAAAATTAATAAAAGTGTTCCAGAAAATTCTTGAAGGGAAAAAAGAAAGAATTGTCAATTTCCAAGGAAGAGTTCTCAAAGTCCGTGGAAAAGATGAAAATAAAACCATTACTGTCCGTCAATACCTTGACGGTGTAGATGTCGATAGGATTTTCCCGGTTTCCTCTCCTACAATTACAAAGTTTGCTATCGTCGAAGAGACGAAAAACAAAGAGAAAAAAGCCTCAAAGAAGAAAACAAAAAAATAGTTTTCATACAAAATACTTATGAATTCTTCTCAAACAGGAAAACAAGGAGAAGAAATAGCCGAAAAATATCTAGTAAATTTAGGTTATAAGATTCTACAAAACAACTTCCATTCCAGGTTCGGTGAAATAGATATTATCGCAAAAGACGAGGATTCTATTGTGTTCGTTGAGGTAAAAGCAAGAAGTAATGATAGTTTTGGAAAACCGCTGGAAGCAATAGGTTCAAAGAAGCTATTTGGGCTTATTAAAACTGGACAGTTATATTTATTGAAGAATAAATGGTCAAGTTTTCCTTACCGGTTCGACGCAATTGAAGTTATTCTCTCGTCAGAAAAAACAGAAATTAACCATATCAAAAATATTACTCTTTAGCTTCAGATTTCCTTTCTTTCACTATTCTTACTCTATTTTTAATGCCTTGTGATTTTGCCTCCCTAAAATAAGCAATTATAGAAAGAAATGATAATAGTTATTAAAAAAGGAGGTGAAAGTTATGGCAAGTAAAAGTAAAGGACCAGGAAGAGGATGGCACGGAGACTCTAAAGGACATGCGGACGCCGGAAGAAAAGGTGGCCTTGCAAGTAGGCGAGGAAAAAGTAGTTCGTCATCTGGTAAGTAGGAAGTAGGAAACTTTGTGTATTCAGGGC